>JANMKS010000056.1:0-15219 GCA_031372155.1 Sphingomonas sp. | reverse complement strand
TCAGGGACCACAAGCCAACAAGAGCGGCGATCGCGGCACCGAACGGCCACAGCCCGATCCAGGCCAGCAGGGCGGCGCCGATGTTGACGATCAGCGCAATCCAGAAGCCGCGCATTAGAAAGACGTAGTGCGAAACCTGCCACGACGGCGTCGAACTGGTCGACCAGGCAAACGCGAGCAGCAGGCCGAGCAGGCTGAACAGACCGGCGCTGAGCGCGCCAAGCACGAAGAGCAAGCCGACGAACGTGGGCCGGTTGAATTCGAGTGTCTTTGAAGTTTTGCTGGCCATAACGTCATTGTCCACTGAAGCGAGAGTTCTGCGCCTAGCGCGCAACGGTGAGCAATTCTTTAACTGCGCAGGCATTGAGGGTCGCGCCGTGACGGCCTATGCGCCGGGCATGACAGTGCATTTTCATGAAGAAGACCTCCCCCTTGGCGTGCTCGCGGACGGGCCGATCGCCATCGACACCGAAACAATGGGCCTTCATCCCGCGCGCGACCGCCTGTGTCTCGTCCAGATTTCCGATGGAAAAGGCGATGAGCATCTGGTCCGGTTTGCCGCCGCAAGCGATTTCGCTGCTCCCAATCTGAAGGCTGTGCTGACGGATCCCGCGCGGCTGAAGCTTTATCACTTTGCGCGTTTCGATCTGGCCTCGATCCATGCCTATCTCGGCGTCGTGGCAGGTCCCGTCTATTGCACGAAAATCGCATCGCGCCTGGTACGGACTTACACCGATCGTCACGGGCTGAAGGAACTGGTGCGCGAAATGCTTGGCCTCGAGATCTCAAAGGCTCAGCAATCGTCTGACTGGGGTGCCGACGTCCTGAGCGACGCGCAAAAGGAATATGCTGCGTCAGATGTGCGTTACCTGCACCGGCTCCGCGATATCTTCGATGTCAGGCTCGCGCGCGAAAAGCGGACCGCGCTTGCGCAGGCTTGTTTCGACTTTCTTCCCGCTCGTGCGATGATCGACCTTGCCGGCTGGGACGAAGTCGACATCTTTGCACATGTCTGAAGCGGCGGTTCGCGACCACGTCGGGCGTATCGTCTGGGCGCGACCAGGCAGCAGTCACGACCGTATGATCAAGCGCACCGGCGTTGTCTTGCCGATGCTGATCGGCGCACTCGCCGCTGTGCTCGTCATAGCGCCGCTCACCAAACGGAGCGAGATCAGCTTCATGCTCAACAAGGACAAGGTTGGAATGGCGAGCGAGCGCATGAAGGTCAGCGAAGCGCTGTACCGCGGGGAAGACAACAAGGGGCGACCGTTCAGCCTTCATGCGGGCGGCGCGACCCAAAAGACTTCGAAAGTTCCGGTGGTCGAAATGCAGAACCTCTCGGCCAGGATTGTGCTCGACGATGGTCCTGCCGTGCTTAGAACACCAAGCGCAAGCTACGACATGAACCGGGAAACCGTCCGCGTGCCGGGAGCGCTGCTGTTTGAGTCTGCCGATGGCTACCGGATGACGACGCGCGGCGTGAGGGTCGACCTAAAATCGCGGACAATGGCGAGCGACACGCCTGTGGAGGGCCGCATGCCGCTCGGCACCTTTCGCGGCGATCGCATGCGTGCCGACCTGAACACGAAAACGGTCGTGCTCGAAGGGCATGCACGCTTGCATATCGTGCAGGGCGCGGCCAGAGGGCGCTGATGCGTATCCTGTTCGCCCTCGGACTGTTGGTTGCGATCCCCGCGCACGCCCAGGCATTGAAGGGGCATAACGCGAATGCGCCTGTCGACGTTGAGGCTGACCGCATCGAAGTGCAAGACCGATCCGATCGTGCCGTTTTTTCAGGGAATGTTCGCGTCCGTCAGGGCGGTCTGGCCCTCGATGCCGCTCGGCTGACAGTCGCTTATGCGGGCGGAATCTCCGGGGGCAGTCCGAGCATCCAGCGGCTCGACGCGTCGGGCGGCGTTACGGTGCGGAGTGCGAGCGAAACCGCGCGCGGCAATTTCGCCATCTATGACCTCAACCGTCGCCTGATCACGATGCTCGGCGGCGTAACGCTTAATCAGGGCGGTAATACCGTTCGTGGCGGACGGCTGGTCATCGATTTGAACTCGGGCCGTTCGGTGATCGACGGGGCCGCCGTCGGCAGCGGACCCGGTATTTCGGGAGGTACCGGCGGGCGCGTCACCGGCCGGTTCACGGTGCCGCAGCGTACCAATTGAGCGGGTCTCGGAACCTCGTGCTTGAACTGTCCATGCACGAACCCTGCCAATTGCTCGTGCGGTAACCATGCGTTAACCACTGCCTGCCAGCACGGGATACAGAATGAACGACGTCGCCACCCTGATTCATCATGACACCGCGACCGTAGTGGGCACGGGATTGTCAGTGGTCTCGATCGCCAAATCCTACGACCGGCGAACCGTATTAAGCGACATATCTCTGTCGGTCGGTCGCGGCGAAGTGTTCGGCCTGCTGGGGCCGAATGGCGCCGGCAAGACGACATGCTTCTATTCGATCATGGGCCTGGTGAAGCCCGACTCGGGGCGCATCCTGCTCGACGGTGAGGATATCACCGGTCTGCCGATGTACCGGCGAGCCATCCTCGGCCTCGGCTATTTGCCGCAGGAAACGTCGATCTTTCGCGGCATGACGGTCGAACAGAACATCATGTCGGTGCTAGAGCTTGCCGAGCCTGACAAGAATGCACGGGCATCGCGCCTCGACCAGCTGCTCGGTGAATTTCACCTCGACGGTCTTCGCACATCGATGGCGACTGCACTTTCGGGCGGTGAACGGCGGCGCTGCGAAATTGCCCGCGCGCTGGCGGCAGACCCCTCGATCATGCTCCTCGACGAGCCGTTTGCCGGAATCGATCCCATATCGATCGCCGACATTCGCGAACTTATCTGTCAGCTGAAAAAGCGCGGCATCGGCGTTCTCATCACCGATCACAACGTGCGCGAGACGCTCGACATCGTCGACCGCGCCTGCATCATCTACGACGGTCGCGTGCTGTTCGCAGGATCGCCCGCAGACCTGGTTGCTGACGACAACGTCCGGCGCCTTTACCTCGGCGAGGGATTCTCGCTGTGATGCGTCACGCTTCGCGAAAATGAGCCTCGCGCCTCGCCTCGATCTCAGGCAGTCGCAATCGCTCGTGATGACGCCGCAGTTGCAGCAGGCGATCAAGCTGCTCGCGCTGTCGAACCTCGAGGTGGAGGCGTTCATAGCGGAGGAGATCGAGAAAAACCCGCTACTCGATGGCGGCACTGACGAGGTCAGCGGCGCGCCTGCTCCCGAAACCGGTGACGGGTTCGAGGCTCCCGAAACGCCGACGTCCGACGAACTCATCGCGGGCGGCAAGGTAGAGACCGATGCGCCGCTCGATGCCGACTACGCCACCGAAACCTTCCATCATGACGGCCCTACCGACAGCGTCGGGACCGCCAGCGCAGGAGCGGGCGAAGACGGCATCGACTTCGACAGTTTCGCCTGTGCCGCGGACAGCCTTTGCGACCATCTGCTTCATCAGGCGGGCGAAGTCCTAGGTGCCGCCGACCTCGCGATCGCCATGCAGATTATCGACGCCATCGACGACGCCGGCTATCTGACGGCACAGCCACTCGAAATCGCACACCGGCTGGGCGTCTCGCTGGCGCGGGTCGAAGCCGTGCTGGCCATTGTTCAGACGTTCGATCCCACCGGTGTGGGTGCACGCTCGCTGAGCGAATGCCTGGCGCTCCAGGCGAAGGAAGCCGACCGCTACGACCCCTGCATGAAGGCGCTGATCGACAATCTCGACCTTCTGGCACTGGGTCGCATCGCACAGTTGCAGCGCATTTGTCAGGTCGACGATGAGGATATGGCGGACATGATCCGCGAACTGCGGAGCTATGATCCCAAACCCGGGCTGCGCTTCGGCGGAGGCAGGATCGAAGCTGTCGCGCCCGACCTGTACGTCACGCAAGCGGGCAAGAGCTGGCGAATCGAGATCAACGGCGCCAGCCTGCCCAGAGTGCTCGTCGATCGCCGGTATCATGCGGAACTGAACGCGGGCGCACACGACAAATCGTCGAAGGCATGGCTGAGCGATTGCCTAGCGAGCGCAAACTGGCTCGTGAAGGCGCTCGATCAGCGTCAGCGCACGATCGTCAAGGTCGCGACCGAACTGGTTAAGCAACAAGAAGGGTTTTTCCTGTACGGGGTGAGCCATCTGAAGCCGCTTACGCTGCGCACGGTCGCCGACGCGGTCGAACTCCACGAATCGACGGTCAGCCGGGTGACGAGCAATAAGTATCTGAGTTGTGCGCGCGGGGTATTTGAACTCAAGTATTTCTTTACGAGCGGTATCGCGTCGAGCGATGGTGGAGAGGCCGCGTCGGCGCTCGCGGTCAAGGCGGCGATCAAGGCGCTGATCGCGGACGAAGCGGCCGATGCGATCCTGTCCGATGACACGCTGGTCGACCTGTTGCGGGAAAAGGGTTTCGACCTCGCGCGGCGCACGGTCGCCAAATATCGAGAGGCGATCGGCATCGGCAGCAGCGTTCAGCGTCGTCGCGCGCGCGCCATCGATTCTAAAGCCGCTTGAGCAGGCCCGCGACCGACTTTTCGACCTTTGCGTCTTTTGGATTGCCTTTCGCCTCGCGCTCGATGTCAGCGCGGATTTGCTCAATCTCGTTCTCGGACAGATGTTCGATGCCGATAAATTGCTCACGCGCACCTTCGAGCGCGTAGAGTAATTCGTCGAGTTTCGCCTGCATCGAGGCGGTATCCCTGTTTTGGGAATTCTGGATCAGGAAGACCATCAGGAACGTGACGATCGTTGTTCCGGTGTTGATGACGAGCTGCCACGTTTGCGAAAAGTCGAAGAACGGACCGGTTACGGCCCATATGACGACAACCAGCAGCGCCACGATAAACGCAAGCGGCTGGCCTGTTGCCGATGCAATCCATGACGCAACGCGCGTGAACGCCGAATCCAGCTTCTTCCACATGGTCGACACTCCTGCTGCCGCGAGGTATCGCTACGCTGCGAGCACGCGATCTGCGACATAAGGGTTTGTCGCGCGCTCGTGCGCGAATGTCGACATCGGGCCATGCCCGGGTACGAAATTTGTCGCACCGCCCAGCGGCCACAGCCGGGTCACGATCGCATCGAGCAGATCCTGATGGTTGCCCATTGGAAAGTCGGTGCGCCCGATCGATCCCTGGAACAGGACGTCGCCGACCATCGCGACATGCGACGGAGCGTGGTGGAACACGACGTGTCCCGGCGTGTGTCCGGGGCAATGATAGACGTCGAGCGTCAGGTCGCCCACCGTGACCGTGTCGCCCTGGTCAAGCCAGCGGTCGGGTTCGAAAATCTTGCCGTTGACGCCGTAGCTGCGTCCGTCGTCCTCCAGCCGACTGATCCAGAAACGGTCGGCTTCGTGCGGCCCCTCGATTGGAACGCCCAGTTCCTTGGCAAGCGTGCCGGCCTCGCCGCAATGGTCGATATGGCCGTGCGTGATCAGGATTTTCTCGATGGTGACGCCGTGCTGCGCCGCAGCCGACCTGAGACGCGGCAGATCGCCGCCCGGATCGACGAAGGCACCGCGCATCGTTGCCGTGCACCAGAACAACGTGCAATTCTGCTGAAGCGGCGTCACCGGAATTATCGTGGCGCGCAAGGGGGCGATATCTGTCATCGCCGCGACATGGCGCGCGACTATCCGGGTGACAAGGGGCGGACCGAGATGAGGAGAATCAGGTGCTGGGCTGGTTGGCGACGCTCGCGATGACAGTGGCTTCGACGGGCCCTCTCGTTATCGCACACCGGGGAGCGAGCGGGGAGCTGCCCGAACACACACTCGCGGCCTATGCACGCGCGATCGAACAGGGTGCCGACTTCATCGAACCCGATCTCGTGATGACACGCGACGCTGTTCTCATCGCCCGCCACGAGAACGAGATTTCGGGAACGACTGATGTCGCGGATCACCGCGAATTCCGGGATCGCCGGGCCACCAAGGTTATCGATGGCCAGTCGGTGAGCGGCTGGTTCACCGAAGATTTCACGCTTGCCGAACTGAAGACGCTGCGCGCACGCGAACGCATCCCGCTGTTGCGCGGCAACGCGAACGATGGGCAGTTCGACATACCGACGTTCGAGGAAATCCTTGCGCTCGCGGGCAAGCGCGTGGGCGTCTATCCGGAAATCAAGCACGGCAGCTACTTTGTCTCGATCGGCCTCAACATGGAATCGCCGTTGCTCGCGATCCTTACTGCACACGGTTACACGAAAGCGAGCGACCCCGTGTTCATCCAGTCGTTCGAGGTCGGCAACTTGAAGCGATTGCGCGCACGCACCAAAGTCCGGCTCGTCCAGTTGATCGACGCAAGCGGCGGCCCTGCGGACAAGCCTGGCACATCCTATGCCGAAATGATCACACCTGCGGGGCTTGCGGAAGTCGCGGAGTATGCCGATGCTATCGGCGTCGCCAAGGCGCTGGTCATTCCGCGCGGGGCACTCGGCGGCTCGAAGCCGGCGACGACGCTGGTCGCAGGCGCGCATCGTGCCGGATTGAAGGTCCACGTCTGGACTTTTCGCGCGGAGAATTACTTCCTTCCCTTGGAGCTCCGCGCCGGTATCAGTCCGGCAGCGCATGGCGACCTGTCGAGCGAATTGAAGCACTTCTTCGCGCTTGGTGTCGACGGTGTGTTCAGCGATTACCCCGCGGCGGCGGTCAAGGCGCGGTGAGCGTCGCCATCGAGGGCGGCACATCGCGCATCTCTGCGGAAACCGCCTCGACGCGCGCCATGACGCGGAGGACATTTCCGCCCGCAAGCTTGCTGAGATCAGCGTCGCTCCATCCGCGTCGGATCAGCTCGGCGAAGATTTTTGGATAGCCGTCGACGCCGCCCAATCCTTCGGGCAGGTCGGTCGTTCCGTCGAAGTCGCCACCGATGCCCACCGCGTCGTGCCCCGCGACCTTGGCGATATATTCAATATGATCGGCCACGGTTCGGGCGTCGACGAGTGGTTTTGCGTTGGCCTTGTCCCAGGTCGCCAATGCGGCCTTGCGACGGTCCGGCTCGCCGGGATAGCCGCTCGCCTCGACCTCGCGTCGCGCCGACCACGCGCGATATTCCCGCGACAGAAAACTGCCGACGAACGTCACCATCACGACACCGCCCTTTGCCGCGACCAGCCTCAGAACGTCGTCGGGCACGTTGCGTGGGTGATCGTTCAGCCCGCGTGCCGACGAATGCGAAAATATGACGGGTGCCCGGCTGACGCCAAGCGCGTCGGTCATGGTCTTCGGGCTGACATGGCTCAAATCGACGATCATGCCGATCCGGTTCATCTCCGCAATGACGTCCTTGCCGAACGGAGTCAGGCCATTGTGAACCGGATCGTCGGTCGCGCTGTCCGCCCAGTCGCTGTTCTTTGAATGCGTAATCGTCATGTAGCGCGCACCGAGCGCGTACATGGCGCGCAGCGCGGCCATCGAATTGGCGATGTGATGACCGCCTTCCATGCCCACAAGCGATGCTATGCGCCCCGCCTTGTGGATGCGCCGCACGTCGGCCGCGGTCGTGGCGAATTCCAGATCGCGCGGATACCGGGCGACCAGTCGCTTGACGATATCGATCTGCTCAAGTGTGGCGCGGAGCGCCGCGTCGCCGGTAATCGTCACGGGGATATATACCGACCAGAATTGGCCGCCGACCCGCCCCGCGCGCAGTCGGGCGATGTCGGTGTCCATCGTCTTTTCGCGCTTGTCGGTGTCCGCGGCCAGCCCCTCGACCGAGTAGGAATGGTTCTCGCGCACTTCCCAAGGCAGGTCGTTGTGCCCGTCGATCAGCGGCGTGGCCTGCAGCACCCGGTCGATGCGCGCTTCCACCTTCGGGTCGATGGACTGCGCCTGCCCGGCCGAGGCGAGCAGCGCTGCGATCAGGATCGTCTTCTTCAACATCAGCATGCCACCACATTCACCGCCAGACCGCCCAGCGAGGTTTCCTTGTATCGCTCGCTCATGTCGAGTCCCGTCTTGCGCATCGTCTCAATCACTTGGTCGAGCGATACGCGGTGCGTTCCGTCACCCAGAAGCGCAAGGCGCGCGGCTTCGATCGCCTTGATCGAACCCACGGCGTTACGTTCTATGCACGGCACCTGGACGAGGCCCGCGACCGGGTCGCAAGTCAGACCGAGGTTGTGCTCCATGCCGATTTCGGCCGCGTTCTCGACTTGTGCGGGGGTTCCGCCGAGCACCGCTGCAAGCCCCGCCGCCGCCATCGAGCACGCGACGCCAACTTCGCCCTGACAGCCGACCTCGGCACCGCTGATCGACGCGTTTTCCTTGAAAAGCGACCCGATCGCCGCCGCAGTCAGCAGGAACGTTTCGACACCCTTTGCACAGGCACCGGGTGCGAAGCGTTCGTAATAGCGCAAGACCGCCGGGATAATGCCCGCTGCGCCGTTGGTCGGTGCCGTGACGACGCGTCCCCCTGCGGCATTTTCCTCGTTCACAGCCAGCGCCCACAGGTTCACCCAGTCGATGACCGTCAGCGGATCGGCGAGCGCGCGCTCTTGTCGCTCGACCAGCGTCTTCAAAATGCCGGGCGCCCGCCGCCTGACTTCCAATCCGCCGGGCAGAATACCGCCGATGGCGATGCCGCGATCGATGCACGCCGACATTGCGTCGCGAAGAAGCCTGAGCCGCCGAGACACCTCTTCAGCGGACAGCGCCGTCTCTTCGTTCGCTTGCATCAGTTCTGCGATCGATTTCCCCGTCGCCGCGCACTGCGCCAACAGTGCGTCCCCCGATCCGAAATTATGCGGCACATCCCACGCGCCCTCCGGCGGTGCGTTGCGACCGGTGTCGGCCTCGTCGATCACAGCGCCACCGCCCACCGAATAGGCAGTGCGCGCGGCGAGTTCGTTCCCACCTTCATCGAACGCGGCAAAGCGCATGCCGTTGGAATGAAAATCAAGGCGTTCGCGCTGGAGGAACTGCAAGTCGCGATCCTCGTCGAAGTCGATCGGATGCGTGCCTGCCAGCTTCAACTGCCCGCTCGTCCTAACCGCGTGCACCAGCGCTTCGGCGCAATCCGGGTCGACGTGCGCGGGGCGCTCACCCGATAGGCCGAGGACAATGGCGCGGTCGGTCGCGTGACCCTTTCCGGTCAGGGCAAGCGAACCATAAAGCGACACGACGACGCGAGCGGTCCTGGCGAGCACCCCCTCACGCTCCAGCCTGTCGGCAAAATCCGCAGCCGCCGTCATCGGCCCCATCGTGTGCGAAGAGGACGGACCTATGCCGATCTTGAACAGGTCAAATACGCTCGCCACCATGATGTTCTCCATGCACGCGTCCGCCGGGGACTGGCAAGGCGCGGTCGGTGCTGGCAGGGAGTGGACATGAAGCCTGCGATCCCGCGCCATGCAACGCCGTTCGTCCTGCTTGACGACGCTCAGACTAGCGATGCGGCCCCTGCGCGATTGTACACCGATCCCGTTGAAATCGTCGTCACACGGCGCATGGACGAGGTTGAAGTTGCCTTGTCAGCACTTCGCACGGCGACGCGCGGTGGACTGCACGCCGCCGGGTACCTCGCTTATGAAGCCGGTCACGCGCTTGAGCCCGGCCTGAAACGAAGCGCGATACCGACGGTCAATACACCGCTCCTCTGGTTCGGCCTGTTCCGTCGCTTCGAAGAGATCGACAGCGCATCCGTTCCCACACTTTTGCCCGACCCGGCGAGTGCCTGGGCCGGAGTCCCGATCCCATCGATAGCACGCGAGCACTATGTTGCTGCCTTTGCGGAAGTTCGAGCGCTGATCGAGGCCGGCGACATTTATCAGGCCAATCTCACCTTTCAGGCCGAAATCGCGACGCTCGGCCACCCGCTCGCGTTGTACGCGGGCCTGCGCGTGCGCGCTGCGGCCGGATATGGCGCGGTCGTCCACACCGGGCGCGAATGGTTCCTCTCGCTGTCTCCCGAACTGTTCTTTGCCTACGACGGGGCGCGTATAACCGCACGACCGATGAAGGGAACCGCAGCGCGGTCGTCCGACCCGCTGCTCGATGGGGCGACAGTGACGGCGCTGCAATCCGATCAGAAGCAGCGGGCCGAAAATCTGATGATAGTCGACCTGCTCCGTAACGACCTGTCGCGCGTGGCAAAACCGGGCACGGTGTCGGTTCCCGAACTTTTTCACGTAGAGACCTACCCCACGGTTCATCAGATGACGTCGACGGTCGTCGCGGATTCCAGGGCCGACATCGAAGCGGTGGATATCCTTGCTGCGCTGTTTCCATGCGGATCGATCACCGGCGCGCCTAAAATCAGAGCGATGGAGGCGATCGGGGAAATCGAAGCGAGGCACAGAGGAATATACACCGGCAGCATCGGGCGCATCGATGCGGGTGGTTCGGCGGCGATGTTCAACGTCGCAATCCGAACGCTGCACTGGACAAAGGAGGGCGCAACGCTCGGCCTCGGCTCAGGCATCGTCGCCGACTCCCAGCCCGAAGACGAGTGGAGCGAATGCCTCGCCAAAGGTAATTTTGTCGCCAGCGATCGTCTATTCGATTTGATCGAGACCATGGCCTTCGATCCAAAGGAAGGCATTCCCCGGCTCGAACTCCATCTCGAACGACTGCGCGCGAGTGCTCATGCACTAGGCTTTCGCTTTGACAGGCACGCGGCGCGCAATGAACTTCAGGCCGCAACCTTTCGCCTGCGCGGACCGGCCCGCATCCGCCTTCTCTTGTCAAAAGCAGGCGCGGTGGCGATCGAAACCCGATCGGCACCAGTGCCTCCGTCAAGGGCGGTGCCGGTTCAGCTCGTGCCGATCCCGGTGGAGCGCGACGACTTTCGGCTGTGCCACAAGACGACCGATCGGCGGTTTTACGACCGGTCGCGGAGTGAAACCTTCGAGATTGCGTTCACCGACCCGGAAGGCTTTTTAACCGAAGGCAGTTTTACCAATATCTTCTTGCGCGACGGCGACACCCTTCTGACGCCGCCGCTGCACCGGGGAATCCTTGCGGGTGTTCTCCGCCAGGAACTTCTCGACAATGGCAGTGCGCGCGAGGCCGATTTACGCCCCGACGACCTGCGCCGCGGCTTTCTTATCGGTAATTCGTTGCGCGGCCTGTTGCCCGCAACCCTTGTGGCGCTATAGGCGGGCCGCCAAACACGGGGGACTTGTCGTGGCTCAGCTTTCTGCCGCAATCGACCGGATCAAGCCGTCGCCGACCCTGGCAATGACCGGGCGCGTCGCGGAGCTGAAGCGCTCAGGCGTCGATGTCATCGGTCTGTCGGCGGGCGAGCCGGACTTCGATACGCCCGATTTCGTCAAGGAAGCGGCGATCGCCGCCATTCGCGCGGGACAGACCAAATACACCATCGTCGACGGCACGCACGAATTGAAGTCGGCGATCGCTGCGAAGTTCGCCCGCGACAACCAGCTGACCTATACGACCGACCAGGTGTCGGTGAACGTCGGCGGAAAACACACGCTCTTCAATGCCCTGGTCGCCACGGTCGGACCCGGCGACGAAGTCATTATTCCCGCGCCCTACTGGGTCAGCTATCCCGACATCGTCAATTTCGCCGGCGGCACTCCGGTCGTCATCAGCGCGGGCGCAAACCAACTCTACAAGATATTGCCTGAACAGCTCGATGCAGCAATCACACCCCGCACGAAATGGGTATTGCTTAATTCGCCCTCCAATCCGACGGGCGCGGCCTACTCGGAAACCGAGCTTGCGGCATTGGGCGAGGTGATCAGGCGACATCCGCACGTCATGGTGATGACCGACGATATGTACGAACATGTCTGGTATGCCGAAACGCCGTTTCGCACGATCGCGCAGGTTTGCCCGGACCTGTACGATCGGACGCTCACGATCAACGGCTGTTCCAAAGCGTATGCGATGACCGGGTGGCGGATCGGTTATGCGGGCGGGCCGACGTGGTTGATCAAGGCGATGGCAAAGCTTCAGTCGCAGTCGACGTCCAACCCCTGTTCCATCGCACAGGCGGCTGCGACCGCAGCACTTAACGGTGATCAGTCTTTTCTGGCTGAGCGCAACGCAGCTTTTCTGAAGCGCCGTGACCTCGTAGTGGAAATGCTCAACCAAGCGCCGGGACTTCATTGTCCCACGCCCGAGGGTGCGTTTTATGTCTATCCCGATGCGACGGGCTGCATCGGCAAGACGACGCCGAAAGGCAAGCGCATCGACACGGATACCGATCTTATCGATTTTTTCCTGGATGAAGCGCTGGTCGCTGCGGTCTCGGGCGAAGCATTCGGGCTGAGTCCCGCGTTCCGCGTCAGCTATGCGACGTCGGAGAAAATTTTGACAGAGGCTTGCACGAGAATTCAACGTGCCTGCGAGTCGCTCACTTGATTTATTACCTGAACCCAAGATAAAGTTGTTATTCAGACGAGGTGAAACCTCGGGCGCTCATCTTACGTAGCTGAAGTGAACATCAGCGAGACAGGTTATGCGCAATTTCATCAGGTCCGACTTTCTGCACCTTTTCGTGGGCGGCTTTGCCGTTGGCGCGGTCGCGCTCCTGACACTGCAACCCGGCTTGCTGTAACCAAGGGGTAGGTAAGTTGCGTAACAGGTACATGGCAATCAAATCCACACTCGCCGTCGCAGCAATGGGCGCGATCGCTTTCACCGCGCTTTCGGGGGGAATTCCCGTCGGCGCCTCGGCCGCTGAGCGCACCGTGCTCGCGCCCGTCCCGAGTGCCGACATCCGGCCCACGGGGACGAGTGCGACCGCAGTTCTTGCCGGCGGGTGCTTCTGGGGCATGGAGGCGGTCTTCAGCCATTTGAACGGCGTTTCGTCGGTCGTATCTGGCTATGCAGGCGGTACAGCCGGCGAAGCCGACTATGAGACGGTAAGCACAGAGCGGACTCGCCACGCGGAAGCGATCCGCATTACTTACGACCCGCGCAAGATCAGCTTTGCAACCTTGCTGCGCGTTTATTTCTCGGTCGCGCACAATCCGACCGAGTTGAATCGCCAAGGCCCCGACACCGGCACGAGCTATCGCTCGGCGGTCTTTGCCCAGACGCCCGAGCAGGCGCGTGTCGCGCGCGCGTACATCGCGCAACTGGGGAAAAGCGGCGTGTGGGGCAAGCCGATCGTGACGCGAATCGAAAGCGGCAATTTCTATCCGGCCGAGGCTTACCACCAGAATTTTGCCTTTCGGAACCCAGGTCACGGCTATATCCGGACGTGGGACGCGCCTAAGGTCGTTGCGTTGAAAAGGACTTTTCCCGCTCTCTGGATCGATAAGCCCTCGGTTTAGGCGGCAAGCGGAAAGCTCAACAGGCGATCATTGACCGGAACGAGCGCGCGTGCGCCGGCACCGACTGCACGAACGATTTCCGGGTGACCGGCATCCAGCCCTCCCGTCAGCGAGCCGAAAGCGGGCAGGATCAGCTTGGTCTTGCTCGCGACGAAACAGCGCCGCGCGACCTGGCGACCACGCACCGCGATCCGCAGCTTAGGGTGAAAATGTCCTGAAAGTTCGGGTCGCGGCTCGTTCGGGTCGGCCTCATGGCGAAGTATCAGCCCTTCGACTTCGGCTTGCTCGACGATTCGCCCGCCGCAGTGATCGACGAACGCCGCATCGTGGTTTCCCGTTATCCATATCCAGTCGAGCGCTCCCGTCAGCGCAATCAGCAACGCGCGCGCGGCTTCGGGAAGGCGTTCGCACCCTTTGCTGTCGTGAAAGCTGTCGCCCAGGCACCAGAGTTCACGTGCGCCGGTCGCCGTTACCAGCGCGGTCAGGTCGGTCAGCGTCGCCAGCGAGTCGTATGGCGGCAACATCTGTCCCAGTCGCGCAAACCAGCTCGCCTTTTCAAAGTGCAGGTCGGCGACGATGAGCGCCCGCCGCATCGGCCAGAACAGCGCTCCCTGTGGCAAGGCGTGCAGCACGTGCCCGCCGAAACGCAGGTCGGCCATTACACCTCGCCGGGCGGCAGGAACCGCACCTTGCGTTCCTTGAAATCGACCGACACGCGGCGAAACGCCCGCAACGTGTCCATGCCGAGCAGCATAGCCGGTCGTTCCTCCAAACCGAAGCGCTTGAAAGGATGCGCGTCGGCAAATGCGATGACCACATTGTTCAGCGTCAGGCCGGCGATGCGAAGTCGACCTGCTGACGCGACCTGGGCAGGCATGCGGCCGCCTGTCACGTCGATGAGTTCGGTCTTGAAGAATTCCAGCTTGCGGTTTCGCTTCGCAAGCAGTTTTCGCAAGGCCGAATTGCCGATAGTGCTCTCTGCGCCCGAATCGATGATAACCGTGATCGAAGTGCCGTCGACGTCGGCATCGACCAGCACCAGCTGGCCAAAGCGCGACCGGGCGGTCACGACGATCGTATCGGGATCGTACTGCTCGCGTTCGTTGCTGGCGAGGACCGACAGCGTTCGCTTTGCAAAGTCCATCACGATCCGCCGCTTCTTCAGCGTGTCGATGCCGAGCAATCCATTTGCCCCGAGATACGCGCCTTCGAGCGCCGGCGCATTGATGTCTGTCGTCGTCTGCCCGGCAATTGTCAGGCTGGGCACGGTGACAGTCGCGACTTGGGCGACCCCGCTCATACTGTGCAGAGTGGCGCCTTGGCCGGTTTTGAGCTTTAGGCTGGCCGCCAACTCGCGCGACACGACGGTACGATCGGCCCCCGTATCCACTACGAAATGATATGGGCCGCGACCATTGATGGTGACCGGCACCGTCATCCGCATCGCCAGATCGGACCGGGTGCTGACCGTGGCGATGACTTCAGGCGGGTCCACTGGATTGGCGTCGGGGGCCTGAGCATAAGCAGGCAGCGCGGCACCGTTCGTGGCCGCAAGGCCCGCCAACGTCATTGCCATGGCCCTAAATACAGGCACAAGCCGCCTTCCCGGATCCGATCGAACTGGAACATGCCACGAACACCGTTGCGCTAACAGCGAAATCTCAATCGAGGCGCATTGCGTCGGCCGCCAGTCCTTCGGCCTCGATCAACAGTTCGTCATCCGCAGTGCCCGTTGCGACGCGCTCACGCCCGATGAGGACGAGCACCGGCACGGCGAGCGGTGACACGCGCGGCAAATCGACGTGCACCATCGTATCCGCGGCCCGTTCCATCAACGATGCCAATCGCCCGACGTCTGTCATCCGCGCGCGGGCGTCGGCCCAGGCGGCTTTCATCAACAGATGATCGGGCTCGTATCGGCGCAGAACGTCGTAGATCAGGTC
>JANMKS010000038.1:0-4408 GCA_031372155.1 Sphingomonas sp. | reverse complement strand
TCGAAGGGACGATCTGCTTGCGCGCCTGCGTGAGATACGTGCCCTGACGCCGCAGGGGGTTCGGCAGACCCCGTCCGAACAGCTGGTTCGTGAGGATCGCGACGGTTTTCGCGGGTGAAGCGCGTAATCGTCGACACCAGCGTTGCCGTAAAGTGGGTTGTGCCGGAGATCGGGCAATCGGAGGACGGCACCGAACTGGCACTTGCGCTTCTCGACCGGACACTGGCGGCCCCTGATTGCATCGCCGGTGAGTTCGCAAACGCGCTGTTCAAGAAGATTCAGCGACAGGAGATCGGCGAAGTGCAAGCACGGCGCGCCGTCGCGATCCTGCCCGATATCGTCGATTTCATATCGTCGCCGCCGTTGATGGTCGCGGCATTCGAATTGTCGCTGCGGCTTGTCCATCCGGTGCACGACTGCCTGTTTCTGGTTCTGGCCATGCAGGCCGACGGACTTCTGGTCACGGCGGACGCGAAATTTGTTGCAAGGTGCAGACAGGCGATGGGCGATCCGCCGCTGTGCCTGTTGCACGAGCGCAGCTGGTTTGCGGAAGGGGAATTGTGACGCCGCACCACTTCGCATCGTTCGACGGCACCGAACTCGCGTGGCGAGAGGTGGGACCGGAGAACAAAGACGCGCGACCGCTCGTCCTGCTGCACGGCTATTTTTCGGACGCAGAAACCAACTGGATCAAGTTCGGCACTGCGCAGACGTTGGCGGACGCCGGGTTTCACGTCATCATGCCTGACCTGCGCGCGCACGGTGACAGTGCGAAACCTCATGACGCCGCATCCTATCCCTCCGACGTCCTTGCCCGCGATGGGTTCGCGCTTGTCGAACATCTTGGGCTCACCGATTACGATCTGGGCGGCTATTCGCTCGGCGGGCGCACGGTTGCGCGGATGCTCGTACAAGGTGCCGGCCCACGCCGCGCGATCATTTCGGGCATGGGCCTCGCGGGGTTGACGCACACCGCTGGCCGTGCGGCGCATTTTCGGGGCGTATTTGCTGGTCTCGGCGCGCATCCCCGCGGCTCGTCCGAGTGGCTGGCCGAAGCATTCCTGAAAACGAGCGGTGGCGATCCGGTCGCGCTCGAACATCTCCTCGATACCTTCGTCGACACGACCGAGGCCGAACTTGCGGAGCTGCTATTGCCGGTGCTCGTGCTGAGCGGCGCAGACGACAGCGACAATGGCTCGTCGGAGGACCTTGCGGCTTTGCTCCCCGATGGCCGGTTTGTGTCGGTGCCCGGCAATCACATGAGTGCAGTGACGAAACCCGATCTCGGCGCGGCGATTGCGGCGTTTCTGACGGCTTGACCCGGTGAAATGTCGAGCGCACTCTAAGCAATAATGTTGCTTAAGCCCCAAGAGGTCGTTTCGATGAGGATGTTTGTTTCCGCGCTGGCGCTGGCCATCGCGACCCCCGCGCTTGCCCAGACTGCTCCGGCCACCCCCGCCGCTGCGCCGACCGCGGCCGAGGCGGATGCCTTTGTCGTTGCGGCGGAAAAGGAATTGTCGGGCATTTTCCTGCCCAACAGCCAGGCGCAATGGATCAACGCGACGTATATCAACGACGACAGCGATGCGCTGGCCGCCTATTTCGACGCGGGTTATACCGCCGCGCAGGTCCGGCTGGCGACCGGTGCCGCGCGCTTCACGAACGTCGCAGGATTGTCGTTCGACACAAAGCGCAAGCTCGACCTGCTGCGCAATTCGATCACGCTCGCATCGCCTGCCGATGCCGTCCAGGGCAACGAACTCGCGCTGCTGAAGGCGCGGCTGCAATCGGCGTACGGCAAGGGCAAGGGTACGCTGCGCGGCAAACCCGTCAACGGGTCCGACATCGAAGCCGAAATGGGTACGAGCCGCAACCCGGCCGAGCTGAGCGAGATGTGGACGAGCTGGCACACCAACGTCGGCGCCCCGATGAAGGGTGACTATGCGCGCATGGTCGAAATTGCGAATGCCGGTGCCAAGGAACTTGGCTATGCCGACACCGGTGCGATGTGGCGTTCGGGTTACGACATGGATCCCGATGCCTTTGCTGCGCTGACCGACCGGCTGTGGAACGAGGTCAAGCCGCTTTACGCAGCGCTGCATTGCTACACGCGCGCAAAGTTGAACGCCAAATACGGCGATGCGGTGCAGGCCGCCACCGGTCCGATCCGCGCCGATTTGCTGGGCAACATGTGGGCGCAGGAATGGGGCAATATCTATGACGTGGTGGCGCCTGCGGGCGCGGGCGACCTCGGCTTCGATACCGGAGAATTGCTCGTCGCGAAGGGGTATGACCCGGTCAAGATGGTGAAGGCGGGGGAAGGGTTCTATTCCTCGCTTGGCCTTGCGCCGCTGCCCGCGACCTTCTGGCAACGGTCGCAATTCACCAAGCCCGCTGATCGCGAAGTGGTGTGCCACGCAAGTGCCTGGGACGTCGACAACAAGGACGATTTGCGCATCAAGATGTGCATCAAGGTCAACGGGGACGACTTCACGACGATCCACCACGAACTGGGCCATAATTATTATCAGCGGGCCTATAACAAGCAGCCGTTCCTGTATCTCAACGGGGCCAACGACGGTTTTCACGAGGCGATCGGCGATACGATCGCGCTCAGCATCACGCCGCAATATCTCGTCCAGATCGGGCTGCTCGACGCGGCCAGAGTGCCGAGCGCCGACAAGGACGTGGGGCTCTTGTTGCGTCAGGCGATGGACAAGGTCGCCTTCCTGCCGTTCGGGCTGCTCGTCGACAAATGGCGCTGGGGCGTCTTCTCAGGGAAGATCACGCCGGCCAGCTACAACAAGGCGTGGACCGACCTGCGCCTGCAATATCAGGGCATTGCGCCGCCGGTCGCGCGGACGGAGGCCGACTTTGATCCGGGTGCCAAGTTCCACATTCCGGGCAATACGCCCTACACGCGCTACTTCCTTGCGCGGCTGCTCCAGTTCCAGTTCTATGAGGCGGCGTGCAAGCGGGCCGGGTGGAAGGGTCCGCTGCACCGGTGCTCCTTCTATGGCAACAAGGAGGTCGGGAGACGCTTCAACGCGATGCTCGAAATGGGCATGTCAAAGCCCTGGCCCGACGCGCTTGAGGCGTTCACCGGCAGCCGACAGATGTCGGGCAAGTCGATGATCGCCTACTTCAAGCCGCTGATGACCTGGCTCGCCAAGCAGAATGCAGGCAAGCAGTGCGGGTGGTAAGCTAGCTCCTGTTGCGTCGCGAGAGGAGGGTCGCTGCCCCTGCGGCCGCGATCCCGCCTGCGGCAAGTGCCAGCGTCGTCAGGGGGTGCATCTGCGCTTCGAGCGCGAGGCTCGTCTTGCGGACGTAGATGTCCTGATTGCTGCGTTCGCGACCGTCCTTGCGCGGCGCGAACAGATTGTCTTCGGCCGCAGGTTCAGGCGGCGTGTCGATTGTCTGGCCCTTCTCATCCATCAGCAGCTCCATGCCGATGTCGGCTGAACGCGGGAACATGTTCGACAGCGTCGTGATAAGGTAGCCCTGTCCGCCGACCGTCAGTTCCCGCCGTTGATTAGCCGCCGCAAAGCATATCGCTTTGGCGACCAGTTCAGGATCGTAAACGACCGGCGGGATGCGCGCCGGTCGACCCATCTTGTTGCGCGCGTGCTCGGGATAGGGCGTGTCGATGCCGTTCGGCTTGATAAGCGTGATGGCCATATGCCCGCCCGCGTTCTCAACCTCCATCCGAAGCGCTTCGGTGAAGCCCTTCACGGCATGCTTCATCGCGCTGTAACTGCCCTGGATCGGCACCGACCGGTCGGACAGCACCGATCCGACATTGATGAGCGCACCACCCTGTGTGGAAAGCCGCCTTACGGCATAAAGCGATGCCGCGACCGTACCGAAATACCCAACGTCGAAGACACGGCGATGTTCGGCCATCTCCGTGTCGACCAGCCGCGCATACATCGCCGCGGCGGCATCGTTGACCCAGGTATCAAAGCCGCCGAAGCGCGCGTCCGCGATTTCTCCGATGCGTTCGGCCGCGTCGTCGTCGGCAACGTCGACCGCGCAATAGGCGGCTTTTCCGCCCAGTCGTTCGATGCTCTCGACCGCTTCCCTCAGCGCCTCCTCGTTGCGCGCGGCGACCACGACGTTCGCACCGGCACGGGCTGCCCGGCGCGCCGTCGTCAGGCCGATTCCGCTCGACCCCCCGGTGATGACAATCGTCTGTTCGGACAGTGGCTTCAGATTGACGGGCATGACGAGCTCCACAAGTGAGCGACTGCAACGCATGGACGCGCGTTCCTATCCTTGATGCCGTTGCGCGGTGGCTGGCGCTCCCCCATATGAGTGCCATGACACAGACATTCCCCGTGCTTCCCCTCCGTGACATCGTTGTATTTCCGCAGATGATCGTGCCGCTGTTCGTCGGCCGCGATAAATC
>JANMKS010000440.1:0-11608 GCA_031372155.1 Sphingomonas sp. | reverse complement strand
GATAGGATGAGAACAGGTATTCGGGCAGCACGGCAAGGCGCACCGGCGATCCGCCATATTGCGCGATGAAGATGCTCGCCGCGCGCAGCTTCCTTGCGACGTCGGGGATCATGCCCAGCATCGCCGCGCGCGGATCGCTTGCGTTCTCGACCGACTGTGCCGTCAGTTGCAGTGCGAGCGCGGCATAGGGTGCGTCAGTCACAGCCCGAGTGCACCCGGGTTCATGCGGGTGTCGGGATCGACCGCCAATTTCACCGCCTCCAGCACGCTCCAGCCGCGCGGGTCGCTGCGATCCTTTAACGGATAGGTCCGCCCGATCTGGAAGTGCATGCCATCCATCCGGCCGAATATGTCGATGATCGCCGCGCGCAGTGCCTCGACCAGCGATCGCGCCTCGGCGTTGACCGGATAGGGATTGAGCTTGGCAAGGTGTGCCGGCTCGACCGATCGCCGGTGCATCTCCTCGGCGGCATCGGGCCAGTAAAATACCGGTTCGATCAAAAATCCTGTCGTCGCGACCGTCAGGAACATATAGCCGGCGCCTACCTCGAGCCGCTCCATTTCGCTCGCGTGATCCTCGAACAGGCGGGTGATCGCCTCGATGGTCGGCAGCGCCTGCGAATGACGAACGATGCCGTGAACCGGAACCCAGCGCTCGCCGTTCGGTCCCAGCATCGAATTGACCGGTGGAAACGGGTTAGCGCGCAGCACTTTGGGGATGGTATTTTCGACCGCCTTGCCACCGTGCCCGGCGGCGATTTCTTCGATCCGTCGCATCCGTTCGTCGGCCTCGCCCTGCGTCAGTCCCTCGGCGATCAGATGGATTGAAAAGCGCGCCTCGTCGAGGAACGACCGCCCCGCCGCCACGACCTTTGCGCCTTCTTTCAGCCCTTTCCAGAACCCGCCTTGCGACTTCATCATGCCGACGAGTGCTCTCGCATCGCTCGACAGGCTGTCGCGCTTCATGCGCTGCGCCTGCAGGAACGGATCGAAACCGAAGCTCTCGGTGGCGAGGCCCGCACGCGCGATTGCGCTCATCGCCGCGCAATATTGGGGCGGGGCGTCGAAGGCGAAACTGCCATAGGCGAATGCCGCCGCCTCGGCCACCAATGGCAACGTGACATGCGCCTTGATTCCGAAAGCGCCCGCGTCACTCGCGAACAGGCCCGTCAGGTCGGGACCGAATGGACGCAGAAAGCCGTTGCCGGTGCTCAGGATACTGCCGTCGGCCAACACGACATCCATGCTGATCGCACTGCCCGCAATCGTCCCGCGGCTTGCACCCCAGAACAGGCCGTTCTGGCTCATCCCGCCGCCGATGCTCGCCTTGATGCCCGACAGCGTGCCCCACAGCGGCGTCCGAAGCCCGCGCGGATGCAGTGCGTCATGCAGCGCCGCCCACGAGCACCCGGCCTCGACCGTCACCGTCATGTCGGTCTCGTCGATCCTCAGAATCCGGTCCATGCGGCTCATGTCGACGATCAACGCACCGGCGTCAGGCGCGACATAGCCCGAGGTGTAGCTCATCCCCCCACCACGCGGGATGACGGCCAGCCCTTCGTTCGTCGCGATCCGCAACCCGGTCGACAACTCCTCGATATTCCGTGGCCGAAAGACGGCGACCGGCGCGGGGCCGAGGGTGAAGACGTCTTGGGCGTAGAACGCGCACTCCGCGGGGTCGGTAATGACCGAATCACGGGCAATGCCTTCTAGTACATGGGGTTGCGTGCCTGGTCGCATCGCGGTCGCCATCATGCCAGCGCTTGCTTCGGCGCGGGGGTCGCGTCCGGATAGCGCCCCAGCGTCAGCAACAATGCCCCTCCGACCGCGAACATGACCGTCGCCGCTGTCAGCATCGCGTCGTAATTGCCCGACGCGTCCCGCACCGCGCCATACAGTATCGGCGAGATCGCGGACCCGATTCCGAACGGCATGTAGAGCACGCCGTAGATGCGCCCGTAGTGCGCCATCCCGAAATAGCGCGCGGCGAGATAGGCGATGACGTCGCTCTCTGCGCCCGCCGCGAACCCCAGCATGAAGCCGCCCACCATCAGTGCCGACAGCGTGCCGCCCGTTCCCATCAAAAGGAAACACGCGGCGGCGGGCATGAGGAGGACGGGAAACGCCACGCCGGGCGCCCAGAAGCGGTCGAACAACAGCCCGACGATGACGCGCCCCGACAGGATGCCGAGCGCGACGACCCCCATCACGCTCGCCGCCGTTGCGGGGGCAAAGCCGTGCAGCCCGACGATCTGCGCCATGTGGATATGCGCGCCGCCATAAGCGAGCGCGATGATCAGGATGGATGTCAGCAGCACCCAGAAGCGATAGCCGCGTGCCGCCTCGCGCAACGTCAATCCGGCCACATTTCCGCTCGCGTCGGATATGGCAGCGGGCCGCTCCTCCGGCCGGGGTTCGCGGAACCACGCCAGCCCGACGGGGAGCGCGATCAACAGCGGCAGCAATGCCAGCACCGGGAACGCCAGCCGCCATCCCCCGCCCGCAATCGCCGCCTGCGCGATCTGCGGCACGACCATACCCGCTATGCTCGTCCCGATCAGCATGATGCCGAGCGCAAGGCCGCGGTTGGCCGAAAACCACATCGCGATTGCACGGCTCCAGGTGACCGGCGTCGATCCGATCCCGATGACGCCGAGCACTGCCCAGAACGCAAACCACCCGCCCAGCGACCCGGGCACGAACCAGAAACTGGCGAACACCAGTGCGAACAGGAACAGCGAAACCAGGGCGACCGGCCGCACCCCCTTGCGATCGGCAAGTCCGCCGACGAACGGCGCGGTGAACGATGCGATCAGGCCAAAGATCGTGACGCCCGCGCTGATCGCCTTGAAATCCCAGCCGAACTCGGCGTGGATCGGTCCCATGACGAGCGGCAGAACGTTGAACGGCAACGGCGACGCGCCACAGGCGACGCCGAGCAACGCGGCGGCGAGCGGTTTCGATCCCAGGCGGAATTCGCTCAAACCCAGTTCTCCCGGCTTAGCGTCGCGAGCTCGAACGACGAGTCCATGTAGCCGCCGACGACGCCTTTGACATAAATAAACTCGCCATCGCGCGTCAGCCACATGTCATAGGGCGGATGATCGTTGGTCAGGCCGGCGAACGCCACGCGGTAACATTCGAACGTCCCAGCCTTCACCGTGACGGTTTCGTCTCCGACATAGGAAAGGCCGCTCCCCGTGGTATGAATGAATGGCCCCGTCGCACCGAAATGATGAAGCGAATGGATGAGGTTGCGGCCGAAGAACTGCGTGTGCCCCGGCCGCTTGTCATAGGGAAACGTCGCCGCCAGCCAGCCGTCGCCCTGCACCGCATGTACGCCGAAACCGCGTATCGGGCGCGCAATCGGAAAGCGTTGCGATATGCGCCCGGCCTCGGCGCTCCAGCTTTCGCACTCGGCCTCGCTGTCGGTGAAGCGGAACCAGCCGGTCCCCGTCACCGCGCCCTTGTTCATGATCCTGACAAAAGCGTCGTGCGGATGGAAATCGGGATGCACCGACAGCGTGTTGTCGCGCACCACTTGATCATCGCCAAAGTCCATCTCGCAGTGCGCCTGAAACACCCGCAACCCGTCCTCGCCGCGTGTGATCGACCAGTCCTCGAACCCCCAGACCGCACCGCTGGAGCGCGCGATATAATCGACACGCCCGCGCAGGCGGGGAAGGGGGGTGAAGTGCATCAGAAGTTATACCGCGCACGCACCTGCCACGACATCGGCGGGTTCAGATAGGTCGTGTTGACCAGCGCCGACTGGACATAGGCCTTGTCGAAGCAATTGGTGCACTGGACCGCGAGCTGCCATTTCTCGTCCGAGCCGTTGAGCGCGATCCCGGCATTGACCAGCCACGCCGCCTTGCTGAACGATCCGATTACCGGCGTGCCGCTGTTGGGGTTGAAGTTGAACGTTCCGTTCCTCCCCGTAATCGCACCCGCGCGGATCGTCAGGTTCGCCGTCGCAACTTCCTGATCCGAACGATAGGTCGCCGATGCCGACGGCACCAGCGACATGCCATGGCCGAATTCGGCGCGGTAACTGCCGCCCAGCGCTAGCGTCCAGTCGGGCGTGCGAACCGGCGTCGCAAGCTTGCCCTGCGCGTTGACGATACCGGCCGCGCATGCTGCAATCGACGGCTGCGTCGCCGGTACGTTCGGACCGCCCGGCACCTTGCCCGCCGCAAGCGCCGCCTGGCACGCCGTGATCTGCCCGGCGACCGACTGGATACCATATTGGTCGAATGCCGGCTGGTTCGCCTTCAGCTTGTACTTGTCACTCGAATAGCCGACGTTGGCGAACAGATTCAGCCCGGTCACCGGCACGAGCGTGAATTCCGCCTCGACCCCGCGGTTCTGATAATCGGCGAAGTTGCGCGTCACGAAACTGATCGACCCGTTGACCGGATTGACGAGCCCGGACAGCGTTTGCAGATCGGTGACGTCGAGCTGGAACACGCTGATGTTCGCGCGCACTTTTCGGTCAAACAGTTCGGCCTTCAACCCCGCTTCATAGCTCCAGACCTTTTCCGGACCGAAGGGAAGCACACCTGCGGGGGTATAGCCGCGCGCGTTCCACCCGCCCGACTTGAACCCCTTGGTTGCCGACACATAAAGCAAGAGGTCGTCGGTTGGCTTTAGGTTGACGGCAAAGCGCGGCGTCCAGACCTTGGCTTGCTGCCGCAAGGGAATGGGCTGCGCGGTCAGGACGGTCGACCCGTTGGGCGGGACGAAGAAGTTCTGGTCGAACAGGCAATTTGCTGCGGGCACCGCCACCTGACAGGCTGGACGGTTGTCGCGAAAGCCGATTTTCTTGATCTCGTCGGTATAGCGCACGCCCGCCGTCAGCTTGAAGATGCCGAGATTGAGATCGCCCTGGACATAGCCCGCGATCGCCTCGGTCGAGTTCTTGAGCACGCGGTCGCCGAGCGTCAGCGAGTTGGCAAAGACGTCCGCAAAATCGGTCTTCACGTCCTCGCGGATGTAATAGACGCCCGCGACATAATCAATCAGCTTGTCGCCGAGCGAACCGGCGATCTTGGCTTCCTGGCTGAACTGTTCGGCTTGTCCGTCGTTGATGATCGTGAAGCCGCCACGCGGAAAGCCGACCACGGGCGGGTTCGGATTGGTCAGCGTCGGCCCGCTGCGGCCGTCATAGAAGTCGATGGCATATTGCTGGATTTGGCTGACATAACCGGTGATGAGGCTGAGCGTCGCCGCGTCGCCGATGCCGATGTCGAGCTTCGAGGTGACGAGATCGGTGTCGGTGCGGTTGCCGAGTGGGTAGTTCGCCTTTCGCCCCGTAATTGGAACGGCAAGGCCCGCGAATTGCGATCCCGACGGATTGCTCTTGCGCAGCCCTGTCGTTGCAAACCGCCCGTCGCACTGTGTCGGGTTGGCAGGGTTGCAATCGAAGTTCAGGATATTCTCGCCGTCGGCCTTGATGTGCGCGTAAGACCCGTTCCAGGTAATCGACGGCGACAATGCGCCGCGCAGACCGACACGCGCCCCCCAGCCGTCATCGTCGTTCAGCCGCTCGCCGGTGGTCGTGTTCTTCACGTAGCCGTCGTCGTCCTGCCAATACCCGCTCAACTTGACCGAAAATGTCGGTGCCAGGGGGATGTCGACCGATCCGCGCGCCAGCTTCTTGTTGTATCGGCCATAGCCGACCTCGGCATAGCCGCCGAAGTTCTTGCCCGGTTCGCGCAGGATGACATTGATCGCGCCGCCGGTCGTGTTACGCCCGAACAACGTCCCTTGCGGGCCGCGCAGCACCTCGACCCGCTCGACATCGAACAGGTTCAGATTGTTCGCATTCTGGCGGCTGAGATAGATGTCGTCGACATAGGTGCCGACCGGCGGGTCGAACGTCGGAATCGTCTCCGTATTGCCGAGCCCGCGCAGGTAATAGGCATTGGCCGAACCCAGGCCGGTATTGTTCTGGGCGACCAGGTTCGGAACGAAATTGCCCAGCTCGAGTGCGCTGCTCACGCCTTGCGACCGCAGCTGGTCGGACGAAAAGGCCGAAATTGCAATCGGCACGTCCTGCACGTTCTCCGCGCGGCGCTGTGCGGTCACGACGATGTCGGTGACGCCGCTCCGGACCGGCTCGTCAGGTGTCGTCTGCGCCAGTGCGGGAAGGGCCAGAACGACCGCGACCAGAGCGCAGCCCGCTTTCAGATCTCCAAGGGTCATCGTCTCAACCTCCCAAATTGCCCGATCAACGCTCTTGCCTGCAACGATCTTTTATGATTTGTCCGGACAACTTTTCATGCGGGGCGGGGCATGTCAACCCCCCGGTCGGGAGATGAATGTGGCAGATTACGCCTATCCCACTTTGGTCTATGTGCACCTGCTGCTGTTCGTGCTGTGGCTGGGTGCAGACGTCGGCGTGTTCGTGCTTGGCCAGCATTTTCGTCGGCGCGGCAGCTACTCACTCGATCAGCGTCTGGCGTTGCTCAAACTGCTCGTCATCGTCGACATGACGCCGCGCACCGCCTGGGCGCTGATGGTGCCTGTGTCGCTGTCGGTGGCGCGGATGGGCGGGTGGTGGGACGTTCCCCTGCCGCTTTTGATTGCGGCCTATGGCTTTGCCGCGATCTGGCTTGCGCTGGTTTGGGACGCGCACACTCATGATCAGACGCCGCGCGCCGCGCGTAACCGCCGTATCGAATTCTGGCTGAAGCTGCTGCCCACCGGTTTCTACCTCTGGCTCGGCATGTCTTCGCTTCTTGCCGGCGCGCCGATCGCGCTGCCCTGGCTTGCATGGAAGGCGCTGCTCTTTGGGCTCATATTCGTAGCCGCGATCATGATCGACGTGGCGTTTCGACCCGTCGGCCCGCTGCTCGGTCGCCTGATCGACAAAGGGTCGAGTGAGGCCACCGAACGACCGCTGCTTCGCGTCATGAACCGTACGCGCCTGTGGGTCTGGTGCGTTTATGCCTTGCTCGTTGCGACTTCGTGGCTAGGCGTAGTCAAACCGGGTTGACGCCGCGAAGTTGTCCGGACAAATTGTCGGTAGCAGGGAGTGAAGTATTTTGGGCGCGCCGGTCGGCTATCAAAGTCTCTTGTTTGTGCCGGGCAGTCGTCCCGAACGCTTCGCCAAGGCGCTGGCGAGCGGGGCTGACCTTGTCGTCATCGATCTGGAGGACGCCGTCGGACCGACGGATAAGGATACCGCGCGCGACGCTGCGATGTCGGCGCTCGGCGATCCCCGGCTCGGCATCCGCATCAACGGCGTGCGAACGCGACAGGGTCTCGCCGACCTGCTGGCGCTGGAAAGCGCGGGACGCAAGCCGCCCTTTATCATGGTTCCGATGGTAGAGGCCGCCGCCGAACTGGAAATCGTCCACGCGCTGCTCGGCGCGGGTATCGGGCTGTTGCCGCTTATCGAAACGGTGAAGGGACTGCGCGTCGTCGACGCGATTGCAGCCGCTTCCGGGGTCGAGGGCGTCATGCTGGGCGGTGCTGATTTCGCGGGCGAGCTGGGCGTGCCGATGTCGTGGGACGCGCTCTATGGCGCACGATCTGCGATCGTCATGGCCTGCGCCGCCGCGCGCGTGCCGTCGATCGACGTGCCGTGGCTTCATCTCGACGATCTCGATGGCTTGGCCGATGAAACCGCGCGGGTGAAGGCGATGGGCTTCACCGCGCGCTCGGTCGTCCATCCCAAACACGTCGCAGTCGTGCATCGGGTGATGCGGTCGACCGCCGAAGAAATAGCCGAAGCGCACGAAGCCGAAGCAGCCTATGCCGCCGCCGGCCAGTCGGCGGTGCGCTTTCGCGGAAAGATGCTCGAAGCGCCGGTCATGGCGCGCTACCGCCGGATATTGGCGCAGGAAGGACGATCGCATGCGTGACGGCGTTATCGAAGTGGCACCGCGCCGCTTCCGCGAAAACTATGGCCGCTATTATGAGGAGTTCATCGTCGGTGACGTCTATGAACATCGTCCCGGCCGGACGATCACCGACTATGACAATGTCAGCTTTACCCTGCTGACGATGAATACGCATCCGGCGCATTTCGATTATAATTTCGCCGCCAAGACCGAGTTCAAAAAACCGCTCGTCTGCTCGCCGCTGACCGTCGCGCTGATGGTCGGGATGAGCGTTTCGGACGTCAGCCAAAAAGCTGTCGCGAACCTTGGCTGGTCGGACATCAAGCTCGTTCATCCGCTTTTCCCGGGCGACACGCTCTATGCCGAAAGCGAAGTCCTCGAAAAACGCGAAAGCAAGTCGCGTCCGGAACAGGGTGTCGTGACGATCAAGACGATCGGCAAGAACCAGGACGAAATCACCTGCTGCACCTTCAGCCGCACGATGCTGATCTGGAAAAAGGGTTTCGGCCCGATGGACACATAAATGCTCATGACCGCTACACACAACACCGCCCGCGCTCAGATGAACCCTGATGAAGAGGCCGCTTTCCTCGACGCCATCGAACGCTGGGTGGACAAGGAAGTCCGCCCCGTCGTCATGCACCACGACCACGGTGACATCTGGCCCGCCGAACTCGTCGACCAGATGGCCGAAATGGGCCTGTTCGGTGCGACGATCGGGCAGGAATATGGCGGCCTGGGCCTGCCGTGCACGACCTATGCAAAGATCGTCGCGCACATCGCATCCTACTGGATGGCGATCACCGGGATCTTCAATTCCCACTTGATCATGGCGTGCGCGGTCGAACGTTTCGGGACGGCGGAGCAAAAGGCGGAATGGCTGCCGAAGTTCGCGACCGGCGAAATCCGCGGCGGCCTTGCGCTGACCGAACCCAATGCCGGCACCGACCTGCAGGCCATCCGCATGACGGCGGTCCGTGATGGCGACGAATACGTCATCAACGGCACCAAGACTTGGATTTCGAACGGCATCAACGGCAGCTGCTTCGCGCTCCTCGTGAAGACCGACCCGAAGGCCGATCCGCGCTACAAGGGCATGAGCCTGTTCATCGCGCCCAAGGGGCCGGGGTTCACCACCGGCAAGAAGTTCGAGAAACTTGGCTATCACGCGATCGACTCGGCCGAGCTTATCTTTCAGGATTACCGCATCCCCGCCGCAAATCTGATCGGTGGCGTGGAGGGGCAGGGATTCTTTCAAGCTACCGGTGGTCTCGAGCTTGGCCGCATCAACGTGGCGGCGCGCGGCGTCGGCCTCGCCGAAGGGTCGCTCCGCCTCGCCACCGAATATGCCCAGCAGCGGCACACCATGGGCAAGCCGATTTCCGAACATCAGGCAATCCAGCTGAAGCTCGGCGAGATGGTCACCCGCGCCCGCGCCGCACGCCTGCTGACCTTCGACGCGGCCGAGGCATACGACCGCGGCGAACGCTGCGACATGCAGGCGGGAATGGCGAAATACTTCGCGTCCGAAGCCGCCGTCGCCAACTCGCAAGAGGCGATGCGGATCTACGGCGGCTACAGCTATTCGACCGAATACGACATTGAACGATATTATCGCGACAGCATGCTGATGTGCATCGGAGAGGGCACCAACGAGATGCAGCGCATGATCATCGCCAAGCAATGGGTGAAGGCCAACCCGGCTTGACCCGATCCCTGCCTCTTGCCGGCAAGCGCATCCTGTCGTCCGAACAATATGGCGCAGGGCCCTACGGCACGATGTTCCTCGCGCAGCTGGGTGCCGAGGTCATCAAGATCGAGCCCCCGAAAGGCGGCGACAGCGCCCGCGCGACCGGGCCTTTCTATCTCGGCGACGATGACAGCCTGTTCTTTCAGACCTTTAATCTCAACAAGCGCTCGCTGACCCTTGATCTTCGCACCGAAGCGGGAAAAGCGGTCCTCCATCGCCTCGTGAAATCCGCAGACGCCGTGACCAACAACGCGCGCGGCGACCTCCCCGCGAGGCTCGGCCTCGACTATGCGACGCTCGGTGGGGTTAACCCGAAGATCGTCTGCGTCCATGCCTCTGCCTATGGCCGCACCGGCCCGCGCGCATCATGGCCGGGTTATGATTACCTGATGCAGGCCGAAGCGGGCTTCATGTCGGTGACCGGCGAACCCGACGCCCCGCCCACGCGGTTCGGGCTCAGCATGGTCGACTTCATCACCGGCACGATGCTGGCGACGGCGACGCTTGCGGGCATTATCGACGCGCAGGCGACAGGGAAGGGGCGCGACTACGACCTCGCGCTGCTCGACGCTGCGCTGCATCAGACGAGCTATCCCGCCTTCTGGTATCTGAACGAAGGCCATGTGGTCGGACGGGCGGCGCGCTCGGCGCACCCGTCGGTCACGCCCAGCCAGACGTTCCGCACCGCCGACGGCTGGGTCTTCGTCATGGCGCAACAGCCGAAATTCTGGGCGCTTCTGGTCGATACGATCGGTGTCCCGCATTTGAAAACTGACGCGCGCTTCGCCGAAACCGCGGCACGGCTCGACCACCGCGATGCGCTGACGACGATTCTCGACGGCGTCTTCCTGCAGCATCCGACCGCGCACTGGGTCGATCGGCTGGGCGGCATTGTCCCGGTGGCGCCCGTCTATGATCTCGCGCAAGCGCTCGACAATCCGCTGGCAGCCGACATGGTCGAAACCGTCGACCATCCCGACGGCCCCATGCGCGTCCTTGCCAATCCGATAAAGATCGACGGCGCGCGCATGCCCAACCGCGCCTCGCCCAAACTCGGCGCGGACACCGACGCGGTCCTTGGCGAGGCGGGCTTCACGGCGGCCGAGATCGCCGATCTGCGGGACAGCGGCACGATCTGATGGCCAGGCCGCCGGGAAAACTCGACGGCATCAAAGTCGTCGATCTGTCACTGTTCCTGCCCGGACCGATGCTGACGATGATGATGGCCGACCAGGGTGCCGAAGTCGTGAAGGTCGAGCCGCTGGCGGGCGACCCAGCACGCGACCAGGCACCGTTCGAGGGCGGGCAGTCGGTCTGGTTCCGCAATCTCAATCGCGGCAAGACCTGTATCGGCCTCAACCTCAAGTCTGACGCGGGCAGGGCCGAGCTCTGGTCGCTGATCGGCGAAGCGGACGTCTTTATCGAGGGCTTTCGTCCCGGCGTCATGGCGCGCCTCGGCTTCGACTATGCCGCCGTCTCGGCGCGCAATCCGCGCATCGTCTATTGCTCGATCAGCGCCTTCGGACAGACAGGTGCGCTCGCCCAGCACCCCGCGCACGACATGGCGGTGCAGGCGATGGCCGGCTTCCTGTCGGTCAACGACGGCGCCGATGGAACGCCGGTCGTGCCGGGAGTGCCGAGCGCCGATCTCGCGGCGGGGCTCACTGCGCTGTCGGCTGTCCTCATGGCGCTCATCGGTCGCGCGAACAGCGGGCGCGGCGACTACGTCGATTGCGCCATGTTCGACAGCCTGCTGCCGTGGTGCGCGCATCTCGCGGGCGATGCGATCATGGGCGGCCCGGCTCCGCGATCGGCATCGCAGCGTTCGCTCGGCGGTGCCGCCTTCTATCAGGTCTATGCCTGCGCAGACGGACACCATGTCGTGCTCGGCGGCCGGGAATCGAAGTTTGCGAAAAACTTGCTGACGGCGCTCGACCGTAGCGACCTCGTCGACCACGCCGAACATCCGGCGGGCGAGCAGGGCGAACTCACGGCGTTCCTCCGCCGG
>JANMKS010000152.1:0-4615 GCA_031372155.1 Sphingomonas sp. | reverse complement strand
TGCATAAAGTTCGCGCGTCTGGTTCACCGCCGTTTCGGGTCCGCCGCCGGGCAGGTCGCCAGACCAGCTTTCATGGCCGATTGCGGTGATCTTGCCGTCCTTCGACGCGCCGATGCGGATCCGCTGGATGGTCGCGGGACGATGAACCGTATTGTTGAACATCAGCGGGCGCTGGAGTGCGATCTTGACCGGGCACCCCGCCGCCTTCGCGCCGAGCGCGGCGAGGATCGCATCGGCACGCACCCAGAGTTTGCCGCCGAATCCGCCACCGACGTAAGGTGAATCGAGGCGCACTTTGTCCTTGGGAATGCCGAGCGTCGTGGCGACGTCGGCGCGGCTCCAGTCGATCATCTGGTTGGACGTCCAGAGCGTCAGCGCGTCGCCGTCCCATGCCGCGATCGTCGCGTGCGGCTCCATCATCGCATGCGATTGGTCGGGCGTGGTATAAATATGGTCGAGCTTAACCGCCGACTTTGCAAAGCCGCTGTCGAAATTTTCGACTGCCGTGTCGGCGGGGCCGCCGAAACCGCCTGGGGGGGGCGGCTTGGCGTCGGCTTTTGCCGTGGCGAGGTCGAAGCTGCCCTTGGTGCGGCGATAATCGATGCGCACGAGGCCGGCCGCCGCGCGTGCCTGTTCGAACGTCTCGGCGACCACCACGGCAACAGCCTGATGATAATGGTCGACGTCGGGTCCGGCGAGCAGCTTGGCCGTATTGAACTGACCTTTGCCGAGCTTACCCGCAGTCTCCGCCGTCACGATGGCGAGAACCCCGGGCGCGGCCTTTGCGTCCGCGAGGTTCATGGAAGCGATCCGGCCCTTGGCGATAGCTGCCCCGACGACATAGCCATAAGCGGCGCCAGGCGCGACGTCGTGTCGTTCATAGGCATAAGGCGCGGCTCCGCTGACTTTTAGCGGTCCCTCGACCCGGTCGTGCGGCTTGCCGACGACCTTCAGCTGGTCGATGGGATTGGGCCCTGCTGCCGCGTCGAATTTCATGTCGCCCTCGCTTCACTCATAACCGCGGCCAGCGTTCGCTCGACCAACGGCAGCTTGAACGCGTTGTCCTCGGTCGGCCGCGCACCTGCAAGCAGTGGCCCCGCAACCGCCTTTGCACCCTGCGGCAGTGCCACATCGGCAGCAGCGATCCGCCACGGACGGGGCGCGATGCCGCCGACCGCGACGGCTCCCGATCCGTCCTTGCCGATCACCGCCGCAACCGAAACCAGCGCGAACGCATAGGACGCCCGGTCGCGCACCTTTTTGTAGATATGCGTGCCGCCGACGGGCGGGGGCAAGGTGACGCTGGTGATCAACTCGCCCGGCTCAAGTGCTGTCTCGACATGCGGTGTCGTTCCCGGCAAGCTATGGAATTCGGCCATTGCGATGCGCCTTCTTTTGCCGGCTGCATCGATCGTCTCCACCGTCGCATCGAGCACACGCAGTGCCACTGCCATGTCGCCGGGATAGGTCGCGATGCATGCCTCGCTCGTACCGATCACGCCGAGCTGGCGGCTATATCCGCCAATCGCGGCGCAGCCAGACCCGGGCTTGCGCTTGTTGCACGCCTGGTTGGTGTCGTAGAAATAGGGGCAGCGCGTGCGCTGAAGCAGATTGCCCGCTGTCGTCGCCTTGTTGCGCAGCTGGCCCGAAGCCCCCGCGACGATGGCGCGGGTCAGTACGCCATAATCGCGCCGCACGCGCATGTCGGATGCGAGCGCGCTGTTGGTCACGAATGCCCCGATCCGCAAGCCACCGCCGTCGACTGCTTCGATCCTGTCGAGCTTCAGATCCTGAACATCGACGAGATGCGCGGGCGTCTCGATCTCAAGTTTCATCAAGTCGAGCAGGTTCGTCCCGCCAGCGATGAATTTCGCACCCGGCCGATTGATGACGGCGGCCGCGGCCGTGGCAACGCTGCTTGCGCGCTCGTAGGTGAACGGCCTCATGCGTTTGCGCCCGCCACTTCGGCCATCGCCTCGAGGATGTTCGAGTAGGCACCGCAGCGGCAGATGTTGCCACTCATCCGCTCGCGCATCTCGTCGTTCGATGCGTTGGCGCGGCGGGTGATGTCGGCGGTCGCATGGCTCGGCATGCCCGCGGCGATTTCGTCGAGCACCGCAACTGCCGAGCAGATCTGCCCCGGCGTGCAATACCCACACTGAAACCCGTCGTGCCGGACGAACGCCGCCTGCATCGGGCTCAGCTTGTTCGGTGTGCCCAGCCCCTCGATCGTCGTGATTTTGTCGCCCTGATGCTGGACCGCGAGGCTGAGGCATGCATTGATCCGGGTGCCGTTGACGATGACCGTGCACGCACCGCACTGGCCGTGGTCGCAACCCTTCTTCGTTCCCGTCAGCTTCAGATGTTCGCGAAGCGCGTCGAGCAGGGTGGTGCGCGTGTCGAGCTCAAGGTCTCGCTTCTTGCCATTGACGGTCAGGCCGATCCGCATCGATGCAGCCGGCGCGGCGGGCGCTCGCGGTTGGGCTTCGAGTGTTGGGGCCGCCGTCAGCGCGACGGTCGCGCTCCCCGCTGCCAGTACACCACGGCGACTGATCTCACTTTCGCCTTCCGCCATACGTACCTCCGGACCTGCAACAAGCCACCTGTAACACGTCAACCATCGAAACGCCTGCAAGGTTTCTCGGCAATATGAATGATCTGGAGCAAATCATAAGGTGGAACCAAACCGTGCCGGTCCGGAACCGACGCATTCCAGATTTTGTAGCGCCAGGTCAACCAAAGGTGGGTGACGAGGCTGTCGCCAAACGGGCCGAATGGCCGGATAGTTGGCGCTTGCTGCCAAGGCTGGCGGACGGAAACCGTTCAAGTCGCCGCACGGCGAGTCTTACCCTGCGCGCGCTGTCACAATCCATGCACTTGCCTTGAAGACAACGCGCCCGTTTTGAACGTTAAGTGCACATAGGTCGGCGATCTTCCCCAGCATGCTGTCACGTTCAGCACCTTCAAGTCCGGCGATTGTCGATGCCGCCGGACCGATTTTCTGGAAATATTCGACGGCATCATAAACGGGATCCGCGCCATCGCCTGCGACATAGTCCCAACCGACGGGTTCGAACGCGATGTTCTCCCATCCAGCGGCTGCGAGTATTCGCGTGACATATGCCTTTTCGGCAAATGCGAACGGCCCCGGTGCCGCGATGTCACCTGGAATCGAGTTAGTGCTGACCAGCTTGCCGATTTCGGTCGCCCAAGCGTTGTCTGAGCGATCACGAAAGCAGGAAAAGATCAGTTGCGCCCCCCGACGCGACGACGCGTTAAGGTTGGTGAAGGCTTTCACCGGATCGGCGAAGAACATGACCCCGTGCCGTGACATAAGCGTGTCCGGAACAGACATCGGATCGTGCCACGTAGAGGCGTCGGCAACGGCGAAGCGTACGTTCTTTAAGGGACGAGCGCGGTGCCGCGCGACGGTGATCAGCGGCTCCGAAAGGTCGATCCCCAAAATATCGGCTTTCGGGATTGCTCTGCCAACGGCGATTGCCATTTCACCGGCACCACACCCGATATCGAGCAGGCACCCGCGCGAAAGTGCACAGGTTTGCGCAACAAGAACGGTTGTAAGTCCGGAAAAACTTCGATCGGTCTGCGCATAGTCGCGCGCCCAGTTCCGACCGATTTTGCCCTTCCAGTCATACGGGTCGCTGTTCAGCGACATCCAGGCGTCAAACTTACAGAACTCTTGCGCGCCACGTTATCGCCCTTTTTTATCTGACCTTACTATAATGCGGTGCCGCCGCAAGCGCTCGCGCCTTTCTGCGGGCGCGGCTTTACTGCCATGGTAATGAGCGGCATCCCAACGCGTGCTTAGGTTCCGAATCAGCCGCGCGTTCTGCCGTATCGAGCACCCTTTTTTCCCCCCACAATCCTATTGTCACTGTGCGCGTTTTACCATTGGCACGACCGCGTCTATCCCGTATTGACGAATAATATAATAGGGGAGCGGATCGATGGACAAGGCGCATCCACCTGGTGCGATACGATGGCCGATACTCGCCGCCTATGGCGGATTGGCGTTTCCGCTTTCGGTCATCGGCCTCCCGCTTTCGATTTACCTCGCGCCATTTTATGCCGGTGAATTGCACCTGCCGCTTGCCTTGTTGGGAACGGCAATGCTGATCGGGCGGTTTTCGGACGTGATCACGGATCCGCTGATCGGCATGGTCAGCGACCGCTGGCGCCCGGCCATCGGGCGTCGGCGGGTCTGGATATTGATTGGTGTGCCGTTGCTGGTTGCGGCAGTGTGGATGCTGTTCAACCCCCCACCCGGCGCGGGACTTGGCTATTTCCTGCTTTGGGTGAGCTTGGTTTATCTTGCCTTTACCGCGACCCAGTTGCCCTATCAGGCGTGGGGTGGCGAACTTTCGACGCGTTATGAGGAGCGCAGCCGGATCACGTCGGCCCGGCAGTTGTTCGGCATTGCAGGATTGGTTGCCTCGACATTGGTGCCGGCGTGGGTGCAGTCGCGGACGGGTGCGACTTCGGCGGATGTGCTCCATGCGCTCGGCATCCTGATGCTCGTTGCGCTACCGCTGTTTGGAGCACTGCTGTTTTTCGGCGTTCCCGAACCACGCCAGCTGACTGAGGCCGAACACCT
>JANMKS010000410.1:0-2462 GCA_031372155.1 Sphingomonas sp. | reverse complement strand
ACCAGGCCGGTTGCGATGAGCGCGCGGCGCAGGTCGTCGACCATTGCCTCGTCATAAGTCTGCCCGGGCCGAAACCGCGCGATCGTCTGGACATGCTTTGGCCCGAACGGCGCGCGCTCTCCCAAAATCTTGATCGCGCCGAAATTGCGCTTGCCGCCGCTGTCGACTGCGATGTTCATCGTCGCCACGCGGGTGTCGTGATCGACTACGATTTCGGGTTCGGCGACCTTGGCGAACGGATAGCCTTCCCGGCTCAGCTTTTCGCGCAGCGCCGTCTCGTTCGTGATGACCGTATCCGCGTTGACCGGATCCTCCCGCTTGACCCCGAACGTCCCGGCAAGCGCGGGCGGAGTACCGGTCACCTCGACTTGTTCGAACCGGTAAAGCGGCCCCGGTTCGACCGCCAGCGTCACGGTCAGGCGGTTGTCTGCGGGAACCACGCTCGTGTCGATATTGGCATCATAATAACCTTCGGCGCGAAGGATCGTGCTGAGCAATTCGGCATCGTCACGCGCGCGCCGTTCGATCTGCGCGGTATTGGCGGTCTTGCCCTCGCCCTCTTTCAGCACCGACAATTCGTTGAACCGCGTCGAAACGGTCGCGGGCAGGCCATCGATGCCCGTCACGACTACCGAATATCGCGGTGTTTCCGTCACGTCGGTCTGCGTCGCCGCCGGCGCATCGGCCTCGATCGGATCGGTCGCGTTCAAGTCCGGCCATTCGACGCCCAGATCAGGGAGCGGTGCCAACGGCGATTCAGGGTCGAGCGGAGGCGGCGCAGTCTGGCCACGCACTGGCGTCGTCATCAACGCCAATGTCACCGTCAGCACAAGGAACGCACGCATATCGCTCCTGCTAGCGGGCAAATCGCTCTGCCGCCACGCTTATTCGCCGAGGCGGGGTTTAATGGAGCGTGCGGACCGCTTCGGCGTCTGCGAGCATCACGATCATCCGCTCGATCTGACGCCACCGGCAGTAATGGACGACGTTGCCGCGGTCGCGGCTCGCATCGGCGCGCGCTGCGGCCTCGAACCCGGCATCTTCGCCGAAGCGCGCCATCAACTCATGCGCGTCCGCAACCGACGTCCGGTCGGTCAGAAAAGGAAAATTCGTCAAACGATCGGCCCCCGTATCGCCCGCGACACTCAATTATCGTGCCAGTATCGCGGAGTTGGCATCACCGGCGGCTTGCAATGATGAAGCCCGCCTTCACCAAGTGCCGCCGCGGCACAGTCGTGCCAATCCGGGATGGCTGGTGACCCGTCACGGGACGTGCAATGGGGCATTATGGCAACTGAACCACGCAATCCCTCTGCTGGCGGCATCTTCATCGCGGTGGGTGCAATTGTCGGCGTACTGGTCGGCCGCAATTACGCACAGACGTCGATCGGCCTCATCGCGGGGGTCGCAGCGGGCGCGGTGGTCGCGGTCGCGATCTGGTGGCTCGACCGCGCCCGCTGAAGTGATTCTGGAGCAGGGTGAAGGGATCGAATCGCCAGCGAGGCCCGCAGGGCGAAGCGAACAAGAAACGAGGGTTCGTGCGTATCTAGTGTGGAGCGGGTGAAGGGAATCGAACCCTCGTCGTAAGCATGGGAAGCTTCTGCTCTGCCATTGAGCTACACCCGCCTACCCCGTCAGTCGCATAAAGCCGCGTCGACGGTCAACCGTTCACCTGTTTGCCTCCGCCAGCTCGTCTCCGCCCAGCGCTCGATAAAGCGCAACCGTGTTCGAAGCCCGTACCAGGCGCGTGGTCGCGAGCGCGCGCCTCGCTGAATAGACAGTCCGCTGGGCATCGAGGCTTTCCAGGAAAGACGCGACCCCGCCGCGATAGCGCGCGTCGGTCAACTGCGCGGTGTCGTTTGCGGCTTCGAAAAGGCGTGTTTGCGCGGCCGCCTGATCCGCGATCGTTGCGCGCCGCGCGAGCGCGTCGGCGACATCGCGAAACGCGCCCTGTATCGCGCGCTGATACGTTGCCGTTGCCGCCTCGGCCTGCGCCCGCGCATAGTCTAGATTGCCGCGATTGGCGCCGCCGTCGAAAATCGGCAGCGAAAGTGACGGACCTGCCGAATAGTTGAAACTTCCGCTTGAGAACAGCGACGTCAGTGCGCTGCTCGCAAGGCCGGCAATTCCGGTCAGCGAAATCCGCGGGAAGAACGCGGCGCGCGCCGCCCCGATACGGGCATTGGCAGCGCGCAGCTGAAACTCCGCCTCGACGACATCGGGCCGCCGCAACAGCACTGAGGAGTCGAGGCCGACCGGGACCGTCGCGACGCCTGCCTCGGCGCTTTCGATCGAAGGCGGCAGCTCGCTTTCACTGACCGGTCCACCGACCAGCAGCACGATTGCGTTGCGGTCCTGTGCCACGATCGCGGTGTAGTTTGCGACGTCGGACTGCGCGGTGGCAAGGATTGTTTCCGCTTGGCGAAGGTCGGTTCGCGGCGCGATTCCGCCGGTCAGCCGCG
>JANMKS010000404.1:0-2740 GCA_031372155.1 Sphingomonas sp. | reverse complement strand
TGCGAGTTTGGCATGCTGAAACGCCAGCAGCGGCTTTTGCACGCAGATCGCCGAAAGCAGGACGAAATGCCCGACATCATGCGCGCGGGCAGCGGCGAGGGCGTGGAGGTTCGCCCGGTAATCGATTGCCCAGGCGTCAGTCGACACACCCGTGCGTGACGCCAGACAGGAAATGACGGCATCGAAACGTTCTCCGGAGAGGCCGTCGCGCGCGACCGAGTCCGGATCGGTCACGTCACCGAAGCGGATCGCGGCTCCGGGTACTTCGCCATGTCCCATTCGACTGCGGAGGAGACAGACGACGTCATGCCCGCGCGCCATCAGCGCGCGCGCGGTCGCCTGTCCGATCGTTCCAGAGGCTCCTAGCAGCAGGACGCGCATCGAAGTTCATTCAAGCGCATTGGACGGCGCGGTCAATTGCCCCGCGCCAGTTGCCCAACATGGCGACCCGGCGTTCGGGCGCAATAGTCGACTTCCACCGCGCTGCTGCCTGCCAGGTCGCCCCGGCCTCGGCGGCGCTTGCAAACATGCCGCAGCCGACGCCTGCCAGCACTGCCGCGCCCAAAGCCGTCGTTTCGTGACTGGCGGGCACTTCAACAGGAGTTTCCAGAATATCGGCGAGGAACTGGGCAAACCACGCGTTCTGCGCCATGCCACCGTCAATGCGAAGTGTGGCGGGCTTCGGGGTGCCGTCGGCGATCATTGCATCGGTGAGGTCGCGGGTCTGAAAGGCGATACTTTCCAGCGTTGCGCGGACGAGATCGGCGGCGGTCGTGTCGAGTGTCAGGCCGTGGACCGACCCACGAATATCGGGTCGCCAGTGCGGGGCGCCGAGACCGACGAAGGCGGGAATGACCGTGACCCCGTGGTCGTCGCGCGCCTCGCGGGCAAGGCGTTCGGTGTCCTGCGCGGAGTCGACGAGGCAAAGCTTGTCACGGAGCCATTTGACCGCTGCACCCGCGACGAAGATTGAGCCTTCGAGCGCGTAGGCACGGTCGTCGCCGATCTCATATGCAGGTGTCGTGAGTAGGCGGTGCGATGAGGCGACGGGGTTTTGGCCGCTGTTCATCAGCATGAAGCAGCCCGTGCCGTAGGTCGATTTGACCATGCCGGGTTCAAAGCAGGCCTGGCCGATGAGTGCAGCCTGCTGATCGCCCGCCATGCCGCAGATCGGGATCGAACGACCGAAAATGTCTGTGCGGCCAAAGTCGTGCACGTTGGGGTGGACGGCCGCGAGCAATCCTGATGGAATATCGAACAGGCGAAGCAGTTCGTCGTCCCAGCAGCGCTTGTGAATATCGTACAGCATGGTGCGCCCTGCGTTCGTCCAGTCGGTCGCGTGAACTTTGCCGCCCGTCAGTCGCCACAGGAGGAAGCTGTCGATCGTGCCCGCGGCGAGTTCGCCCCTGACGGCGCGTTCGCGCGCACCGGCGACATTGTCGAGCAGCCATTTGAGCTTGGTTGCGGAGAAATAGGGGTCGAGGAGGAGACCGGTCTTTGCCTGGATCGCCGGTTCGAGGCCATCGGCCTTCATCGCGGCGCATAGGTCGGCGGTGCGGCGGTCTTGCCAGACGATCGCGTTGTGGATGGGCTTGCCCGTGACGCGGTCCCAGACGACGATCGTCTCACGCTGGTTGGTGATGCCGATGGCAGCAACGTCCTCGGTCAATGACTCGCGCGTTACGGCGAGCGTCGTTGCCCAGATCTCTTCGGCGTCATGCTCGACCCAGCCGGGGTGCGGGTAGTGCTGCGTGAACTCGCGCTGCACGGTCTGAACCGGGCGAAGGTCGCGATCGAAGCGGATGGCGCGGCTCGACGTGGTGCCCTGGTCGATTGCAAGTATGGCTTTCGACATGCTGTCCTCCCTATGCCGTCATGCTGAACTTGTTTCAGCATCCACCTGTTCGCCGGTGCCGCTGCTTTTGTGGATACGTGGACCCTGAAACAAGTTCAGGGTGACGGAAAGGTGGCAAGATAGTCGGCGATCCGCGCCTTTTGTGTGTCGTTCAGGCGCAAGCCGATTTTGCTCCGTCGCCAGATTACGTCGTCGACTGTGTGGGCCCATTCGTGCTCGACCATCCAGTCAACTTCGAGCGCGGTCAGTCCGTCACCGAAATCCTCGCCCATGTCGGGTGCGACGAATTCATGCAGCATCGCACCATAAGCGCGCGCCATACGGTGCGCGCTCTCGTGGTCGAGGAAGGGATAGCGTGCCTCAACGTCGACAAGGAAGCTATCGAAGTTTCCTATGTCTCCGCCAGGGAAGGGCGCGGTGCGTGAAGCCTCGCCCGTCACACCCAGCTTTTGGAGGACTTCTTCGGCCAGATGGCGCGCGGTCGTGATCTTGCCGCCGAACACGCTCAGCATCGGCGGGCCGTTCGTGTCGAGTTCGAGGACGTAATCGCGCGTAACGGCCTTGGCCTCACTCGCGCCGTCGTCGTAGAGCGGGCGGACGCCGGAATAGGTGCGGATGACGTCTTCCGGGCCAATCTGCCTCACGAAATACCGGTTAACTGCGTCGCAGAGATAGCCGATTTCCTCGCCGGTAATCTTCGCGTCTTCGGGCTTCTCGACGGGCACGTCGGTGGTGCCAATCAGGGTGTAGTCTCCCTCGTATGCAATCGCGAAGACAATGCGCTTGTCGGGCTGTTGCAGCATATAGGCGTGAGTGCCGTCGAACAGTTTTGGAACGACGATATGACTGCCCTTGATCAGGCGGACGCCGCTGCGCGCGTTGCTT
>JANMKS010000389.1:0-10150 GCA_031372155.1 Sphingomonas sp. | reverse complement strand
CTGCCGATCTGGTCTTGAGGGGGATATAGGACATGGCACGATACCAGAATATCTTCACTCAGGTTCAGCTTCGCGGGGTTCCCGAAATGGGTCCGGCGCTCCCGACGGGTGATTTCCCCCGCATCGGAAAAGGCGGCGGTTATTCGTATTGGTTGGGCAAGATCGGCAACGCGCAATTGGGGCCGATCTATCTCGGTCGGCTCGGCATTGCGTCGCTTATCTGTGGCTTCCTCGCGTTCGAGATCATCGGTCTGAACATGTGGGCGAGCGTAAACTGGAGTCCGATCCAGTTCCTGCGCCAGCTTCCGTGGCTCGCGCTCGAAACGCCTGATCCCAAATACGGTTTCCAGCTGTTCGTGCCGCTCGCAGAGGGCGGCTGGTGGCAGATGGCTGGCTTTTTCATGACGACGTCGGTGCTGCTCTGGTTTGCACGAACCTATCGCCGCGCGCGTGCGCTCGGCATGGGCACACATGTGGCCTGGGCATTCCTGTCGGCGATCTGGCTCATGCTCGTGATCGGTTTCATCCGTCCGTTCCTGATGGGCAGCTGGGCCGAAAGCGTGCCCTTCGGCATCTTCCCCCATCTCGATTGGACCGCGGCGTTCTCGATCCGCTACGGCAACCTCTTCTACAACCCGTTCCACGCGCTCTCGATCGCATTCCTCTATGGATCGACTTTGCTGTTCGCGATGCACGGCGCGACCGTGCTTGCGACCGGACGCTACGGAGCGGAGCGCGAGCTTGAACAGATCACCGATCGCGGCACTGCCTTCGAACGCGGCGCGCTGTTCTGGCGATGGACGATGGGGTTCAATGCGACGGCGGAATCGATCCACCGCTGGGCCTGGTGGTTCGCGGTGCTGACCACGTTGACGGGTGGCATCGGCATCCTGCTGACGGGGACGGTCGTCGACAATTGGTATCTCTGGGCGCAGGAGCATCATTATGCGCCAAGCTATCCGACGACGGGCGTGATCGACCCCGCCGTTCAGGGACCGGCACTTCCGGGCGGTGCCATGCAGGGTGAAGCGCCGGTTGGCGCGCCCATCAATCAGGGCGTCGTCACGCCCGGCGCAGGAGTTCCGAAATGACGAAGAGCCGCATCATCGTCGCGGCCGCCGCGTCGCTACCGATCCTTCTGGCCGGTTGCGAGCTTTCGCCCAAGGTGAGTTCGCAGACCGGGTTTCGCGGCACGGGCATGGCGCAGGTCGTCAATCCCAAACTCGTCGCGCAGCAGGCCGCAATTCCGGCCAACGCCTATGAAACGCCAGACGACAGCGGCCCGCGCGCAAGCGAGACGTATCAGAACGTCCAGGTGCTCGGGAATGTCAGCACCGAGCGCTTCAACCACCTGATGGCCAACATGAACAATTGGGTCGCGCCACAGTCGGGCGACGCGAATGCGGTCGGTTGCAATTACTGTCACAACCCTGAAAATATGGCGTCCGACGAAAAGTACACGAAAGTCGTCGCGCGCCGCATGATCCAGATGACGCAAGGGATCAACGCCCAGTGGACCAATCACGTCCAGCAAACCGGCGTTACATGCTGGACCTGCCACCGTGGCAACGCGATTCCCGTCAACCGCTGGTCGATCGACCCCAAGTCGAGCCCGATGGCAAGCATCCGCGGCAACAAGCATGGCCAGAACTCGCCCGATCCCGATGTCGGCTATTCGTCGCTGCCCTATGATCCGTTCCAGCATTACCTGCAGGCAGCTTCGGGCAACGAGATCCGCGTGGCGGCAAGCACGTCGCATCCTACGCCGGGTCATGTCGTCTCGTTGAAGACAGCGGAGCAGACTTACGGCCTGATGATGCACGTCTCGACAGCGCTGGGCGTCAACTGCACCTATTGCCACAACACGCAGTCGTTCCGCGCCTGGAACCTCAGCCGCGCACAACGCAACACCGCCTATTACGGCATCCGTATGGTCCGCGACGTCAACACCCAGTATATCCAGTCGGTCGCGAACGTCCTGCCCGCTGATCAGAAGGGGCCGCTCGGCGATCCATACAAGGTCAATTGCGCAACGTGCCATCAAGGGCTGTCGAAACCGATGAACGGTGTGTCCATGCGTGGCGAAGCGCCGACCTTATGGACGAACCCGCCAAGGACCGCCGCGACCGCCAGCCGCTGAGACCAGTCTTTCCATGACAGTTGCGTGACTCATCTGCGAGTCCGCGATACCCTCGTGGTTAACGACTCACGGGGAACGATATGCGCAGTCATCAAGAGCTCGCCGCCACGCGATTCCCGACGAGCGGCGCACACACGATGCTGGTTCGCGAGCAGCATTCCGAACGCTATTTCCAACTCCATATCGGCCGACGGCGCGTCCTCAGCTTTTCTGCGGGCGCGTTCACCCGCTTTGCCGAAAACGCGAATTTTCTGGTCGACGCAGGCCGGCAACGTCGCGGGCCATTTGCGACCGTCGGTCGCGCAGCCGCAATCACTCTTGTCGCGTGCGCCACGCTTGCCGCAGTTGTACTGACCAACTTCCGCGCAGAAGCGCAGCATCCGTCCTCGCTGACAATCGGTCTGCCCGAGCCCGTCGCCGCGCCTGCCCGGCTCGCCGATCCCGGCCGACAGTTGCCCATTCCCGGTGCCGGTGTGGTGCGGGCCAGCGACGCGGAGCAACCGCGCAAAGCGTCTGTCGCCATCCCGCAAGCCTCAAACGGCGAGCTCGACCTCGCCTTGTCTGCAGCTTTTGCGACCGGCGAGTTTCAGGATTGGACTGACGGCGACCGCGGCCTGGGCGGCATGGTCGTGGTCGGTGCGGCCGAGCAGACCGCACTTGGAAGCTGCCGCGATGTGGCAATCCTCACGCGCGGGATGAGCGACAGCGGCCATACCGAGAACAGCCGCCAGTGCCTTGGCGCATCGGGCAGGATCGTCCGCGCAAATCCCGATTAGGCGGCTTCGGCGCGCCTCGCCAGCGCGCACTGGCTCCAGATTTCGCTCAACGCCTCGACCAGCCGATCGATGTCGTCGTCGCTGTGCACCGGTGACGGGGTGATCCGCAGCCGCTCGGTCCCCTTGGGCACTGTCGGATAGTTTATCGGCTGCACATAGATGCCGTGGTTCGCCATCAACCAGTCGCTGATCATCTTGCAGTGATGCGGGTCGCCGACCATCACGGGGATGATGTGGCTGGGGTTGTCGATGTGCGGAATGCCGAGCGCATCGAGGCGCTTGCGGACGATCGACACGCGGTTCTGGTGCCGCACACGCTCGATCTGGCTTTCCTTCAGGTGCCGGATGGATGCCGCCGCGCCTGCCGCGATCGCCGGTGGAAGTGCCGTTGAAAAAATGAAGCCGCTGGCAAAGCTGCGCACGAAATCGCACAGGTTCTTTGACCCCGCGATATAGCCGCCCATCACGCCGAACGCCTTGCCCAGCGTCCCCTCGATGATGGTGATCCGGTCCATCAACCCTTCGCGTTCGGCAATGCCACCACCGCGCGGGCCGTACAGCCCCACTGCATGCACCTCGTCGATGTACGACATGGCTCCGTGCTTTTCGCACACGTCCAGAATCTCGGCAATCGGCGCAATGTCGCCGTCCATCGAATAAACGCTTTCGAACGCGACCAGTCTGGGTCGTCCCGGCGCGATCGTCGACAGCAAGCGGTCGAGATCCTCGGGGTCGTTATGACGGAACTTCAGGCACTGGGCGCGGCTATGGCGAATGCCCTCGATCATCGAGGCGTGGTTGAGCGCATCCGACAGAACGACACAGTCCGGCAGCCGAGCCGCCAATGTGCCGAGCGCCGCCCAGTTGGAAACATATCCGCTCGTGAAGATCAGCGCTGCTTCCTTGCCGTGCAGGTCGGCCAGTTCGCGTTCGAGCAAGACGTGCTCATGACTGGTTCCCGAAATATTGCGCGTGCCGCCGGCACCCGCGCCGCAGCGGTCAAGCGTGTCGTGCATCGCGCCGAGGACTTTGGCATGCTGCCCCATGCCGAGATAATCGTTCGAGCACCACACGGTCACGTCCTGGACGTCGCCCTCTTCGGTGTAGCGCTTTGCCTTGGGGAACGATCCGCGTTCGCGCGCCAGCTCGGCGAAAACGCGGTAATTGCCCGCCTCGCGCAAACCGTCGAGTTGCTCGGCGAACAGGGCTTCGTAGTCCATGTAGTCCTCCCCTAAATTCGTGTCGGTGCCGGGGTTGCCCAGCGCCAGAGGGCACTGTCGCGGAGCGGCAGTACCAAAAACAGATGTTCGAGCGTAGCAACCGCCGTCAGCGTGAACAGCATCATTGCCGCCGCTTCCGCGCCGCTTCCCGCGGGCGCGTTCGTCGCAGCGGTCCAGAACGCCCAGGTCAGCCATCCTGCACCCGCAAGGGCCACCGGAAACAGCCAGTTCATCCGCGCGACGCGAAAATAGCTTTTCAGATAAGCGAGATGCGGCGGCATGATCTCGCTCGACATGTTCGCGACACCCAGGAAAATGTTCAGCTTCGTCGACAGCCGCATGAGATACAGCAGGGCGAAGGCGTCCGCGGTAAGCCGGTTCGGGCTTCCCCACAGCAGCACATAGAGAACAGCACCAGTAGCGACGAGCGCAACTTCGTGATGAATGAGCGTTGCCGTTGCCGAACGGAACCGCGCCCATCCCGCCAATCCCGGAGCCTCGGGCGCACGGTTGGGTCCGCTTACGAAGCCCATCAGGAAAGCCATTTCATGCCAGCCCCAGATCACAGTCGCATAAGCAAAAGCGGCATAGGCACCGCTTGCGCCGGTCGTATTGGCCGTCGCAAGCGTCCCGGCAACCGCGAGCGCCGCCAGGACCGTCGCACCGGTCATGCTTGCACGAAACGTCGATCGCGCACGATTGTCGAGCCAGATGATCGCGCCGGTACTGACGAACCATACCAGCGCTACATAGAGCACCGGCCAGCCGAGATCGCCGTTCACCACGCGGGAACCATCCGGGTCCGGGCGGGCAGGGCGTTGTCTTCGGTACGCAGGAAATACAGGCGCGTCATGCTGATGCCGATCGTCGCATAGGCCTTTGCACGACCGAACAGGCCGGCACCGGGCAAGGCACGATTTGCGCGCAGGATCTGGTTCATCAGCGCACGGAATTTCGGGCTGTCGCTGTCGAGTACGATCGGAAAGACCTGCCGCGTGATCTGCGACGTCGTGCGGAACACCTGATAGTCATATTCGGTCGGGTCGATGCCGAGCGCGGCATGGAAATGCGGGCGCGCGTGATCGCGGACATACATCGTCGCATAGACCGCAACGAGGAAGAAGCGGATCCACAAACGATTGAGTCCGGTCAGCAGCTTCGGGTCGGCGCGCATCAACAGCGCGAACGCTTCGCCGTGGCGAAACTCGTCGTTACACCATTGCTCGAACCAGTTGAAGATCGGGTGGATCATACGGTCGGGGTTGGCCTGCAGATGGCGAAAGATCGTGATGTAGCGTGCATATCCGATCTTTTCGCTCAGATAGGTCGCGTAGAAGATGAACTTGGGGCGAAAGAACGTGTATCTCTTGGTTTTGGTCAGGAAGCCCAGGTCGATGCCGATGCCGGCGTCCTTCAAACTGTCGTTGATGAAACCGGCGTGACGACTCTCGTCGCGCGCCATTAGCTTGAACAAAGCCTTGGCGTCAGGGTTCTTCGTCCGCTTTGCAATTTCGGCATAAAGGATGCAGCCCGAAAATTCGGACGTCAGCGACGAAACGAGGAAATCGACGAACTCGCGGCGAAGCTCGGGCTCCATCGCCGCAATGATTCCATCGAAGCTCTCCGACTTCTTGAAATGCTCCTTGTTCGGATCGCTTGCCATCTCGGCGATCAACGCATCCCATTCGTTGCGGACCAGCGCCACGTCGATGCGGTCCATCGCGTCGAAATCGGTGGTATAGAAACGCGGGCTCAAGACGGTGTCTTGTGTGGCGATCGCATGGGCGTCGGCCTTGGTGAAGTCGTGCGTCATGTCGGTCATAGTACGCGTCCGCCTGAAAAACTGATCTCGTAAAGCTCGGTGATTTCGAACCGTGCACGAAAGCGCGTCCACGCGCGGCCGAGTGCCGTCGCGCGGGTCACCGTCGCCATGCGATGCTCCACCAGCCGCTCACCATAGGGAAGCCGGATCGACGCGCCATGTACTCGGACCTTGTCACCCGGATATATTGCGACGTCGCCGTCCAGCTCGACATGCGCGTGCAAATTGTCGAAGCCGTGCTCGACTTCGATCGTGCAGGGCGTGTCGAACGTTCTAGGCATTTTGAGCTATCACTTCAGCAGCGCCTCGAACGCGGCGCGGTTGGTCGGGCCGAACGCGCTCAGGTCGGTGGTGAAGCCGCTCGTGGTATCGAGCAGCGACAACTGGCCGTTCGCCCACAATGTCAGGCGGAACGGAGGTTCCTGGCCGACGCCGCGCTTGCGCCGGTCGCGCGCAAGGCCGCGCATGACGCCGCGAATGAAGCCGCTCGTGCTTCCGGCTTCGACCCCGCCGGCAACGCGGCCGGTGGCAAGATCGATGATCTGTACCGAACCATCCGGCTGATCGCTAAAGCGGAGATCGAGCGCCTTGACGGCGGCGACGTGGTCAGCCGCCCGTTCGAGCGTCGGAGAGGCTTGCGGTGCGATATGCGCGAAGCGCGCGACGCTGACGGCAAGCAACGTTGTTCCGACCAGCGCGGCCGCCAGAAGCAGCGCAAAGCGCGGAAAGCGTTCGGTCGGCTGGGCTGCGCTCACGCGGCCACCGCCTGTTCGAAATCGGGTTTATCGGCAATGCTGAGCCGTGCGCCACACGCCCGTGCGAGCATTGCCGAAGCGCCGCGCGCGTCGGGCACGGCGCGCAGCATCGGCTGGGCAGCAGCAAGTTTCCACGGGCGCGCGTGCGGCCAGAGTGCGGCATAGCCAAGCCGCTGCGATCCGGTCAGCTTCAATGAAATGTCGCCGGTGTCATCGGCATGCAGAGCAAGGTCCGCCGACCCGATCTGCGTCAGGGGCAGGTTGATACATTTGGGCAGGGCAATGCCCATTCGCAAAACGACACGCCGGTTCGTCAGCGTGTAAATTGTCGTCCTCGCCGATGCCCAGGACAGCAGCGCAAGCAGTCCGAGCCCGGCAATCCCGACCGCGACTGTGATCAGCGCGCCACGCCACGATCCCTGAATTACCCCGAACGACGCCAGTGCGGCAAAGTAGAATGCGACACCGCGCACGTGAAAGGCACTGAGCGCCAGGCGCTTCCACGCGGGTGACCCCTGCCACAGTATCACCTCACCGGCGGGCAGGTGCCCGGGCAAGCCACGTATCGGTTCGTTCGCATACTCACTCACAGGAAGGGTTCCTGCCGCTCGGGCGTTGCATAGAGGTAACCGCCGCCGAAATACGCCTGCACCCGCTCTTCTTCATACAGCGTGATGACATCGGCGCCGTCGATTGCGGGCGCATCGGCAAATTGCGCGGCGAGCAGTGCGTCGATCTTCACGTTGCGACGGCGACGGTCGATTTTGGCCATCGTCATCGGGGCAAGGACGGTGCGCGCGCCGATGTCGACCGCAAGGTAACGGATCAGGCGGTCGGCACGATCGACCCAGACTTCATTGACCGTCCCTGCGACCACGTTGTCGGCACCCGTCACCGTCATTCCGATCGGGTTGGGATCGCGCGTGTCGATGCGGATGTTCGTCGCAACCGAAAGCGGCACGATGCGGGGATCGCCCTCCACATCCAGGTCCGGAACACGCGCGCGTTCAGCCCATGCGGCCGGCCCGATACCGTCGAGCAGCGGATTGCCAGTCGGTGCATAAGGTGCCCCTGGAAAACGGTCGATGCGGCGCGCGGCAATGTCGACCGGCTCGCGTCCCTTGGTCGGTGTCGTGACGCTGCCACGCCCGAACGGCAGGTAGAAAGTCTTGTGCGTCGCCGTCGCCAACGGTCCGCCGGGCGTGTCGACGCGCCCGCTGACCGTATCCTCGAGCGGATATCCCTCGAGCCGGTCCTGGCGGCGAAGATAAAAGACGAGCGCAATGAAAAACAGGAAGAACGCCCAGAGGCTGAGCATCGCAATATCGATGTCTCCCACCAGCACGACATTGGACATGGCAACTTCCTTTCGAAAACGATCAGGTCGGAAACTCGGTCAAACCAAACTTCTGTGGGGTCGCAAACGCGCCGCCGGTGCGCCGCACCAGCGGACCAATCGCGACGAGCATCGCAAGCAACAAGACGACTTCGGTCAGATAGACGGTGGCATAGCCCGATGTCGCATCGGTCGCGATCACGTCCCGAACCAGCCCGCCGATGGCGATCGCACTGCCCGCGCAGGTTGCCGAGACCGCACCCCAGGCACCGAGCGCAAGGCCCGACTGCCCGTCCTTCGACAACGCCATAGCCGCGGTCAGCGTGCCGACCGAGAACAGTCCTCCGCCAAAGCCCATGACGGCGGCACCTATGCACAAGAGCACGACCGACTGCGTCGGCGCGGCGAACACGATCATCAGGAATGCGGCAATGCCCGCGACGCCTCCGTTCCCGGCAAGCCGGTGCGGATCGTGCCCGCCCGACAGCGCGCGCGCGGCCAGCGCGAAACCCACGAGCGTGCCTGTTGCCCACAGCGCCGTGAGCGAAGTGGTCGCGCCGACGCCCAGACCCAGCACCTGTCCGCCATAGGGTTCCAGCAACACGTCCTGCATCGCAAACGCCGCCGCGCCAAGACCGACCGCCACCAGCAAGCGCCGGGTGTTGGGACGCGCCACGAAGGCCGCCCAGACGGTGCCGAACTCGGGTGCCGGGGCAGGGCGGGGGCCACGGCTGCGCGCCTCCTGTTTCCACAGCGCCGTGATGTTCAGCGCCATCGTCAAGACGGCTGCACCCTGTACGACCTGCACGAGGCGCGTCGGCGTGAAGTCGGCGAGTACGCGCCCGATGACGAGCGCGCTGATCATCATGCCGACCAGCAACATTACATACAGCAGAGCGACGACACGCGGTGCCTTGTCCGCGCTCGCAAGATCGGTCGCGAGCGCGAGTCCGGCAGTCTGCGTCGTGTGCATACCCGCGCCGACCAGCAAGAACGCGAGCGCCGCGCCGACTTCGCCGACGACTGCCGGACCCGTGCCGCCGCCCGACATGACAAGCAGCGCAAACGGCATCAGCGCGAGCCCGCCGAACTGCATCAGCGACCCGAACCAGATGTAGGGAACACGCTTCCATCCGAGCACCGACCGGTGCGTGTCCGACTTGTATCCGATCAGCGCGCGGAACGGCGCGAACAGGAGCGGCAGCGCCACCATCGCCGCGACCAGTGTAAAGGAGACGTTCAACTCGACGATCATGACGCGGTTGAGCGTGCCGGTCAAAAGCACCGCGCTCATGCCGACGGATACCTGGAACAGCGACAGCCGCAGGATCCGGCTTAGCGGCAGTTCGGCGCTCGCGGCATCGGCGAACGGCAGGAAGCGGGTGCCGATGCGGTTCCAGATGTCAGGGCGCAAGATGCGTATCACCGGGTCCGAACCTCCAGCGCCTGGCTGGTGTAGAAGCCGGTCGCGACGCGCTCACTCTTTCCCAGATTGTGACCTGGCAAGGCGCTGACCAGCAACTCGCGCAACAGGCGTTCGGACACCGGCTCAATTGCAGGTGCGCGGTCACCCTTGGGAAAATACTTTCCGACGGCGTGCATTGCGGCAAGCGCGGGCGTCTGCGGCGCGAACGTGAAGATTACGGATCCGCGGGTGCGGCAGGCGAGCTCGGCCACCGCCGCCACAATGTCGAACGAGCGGTAGTGGATGAGCGAGTCCATACCCACGACATGGTCGAAACTGCCCAGTTCAGGCGACAGCATGTCGCCGCTGCGCCAGTCGATGTTCAGGCCCGACGCTCGCTCGCGCGCGACGTTGACCAGTCCTGCCGCGACGTCGATCGCCACCACGTCCGCACCGCGTTTTGCCGCCTCGACGGCCAGCGCACCCGTTCCGCATCCCGCGTCGAGCAGGCGAAGACCCGTCATGTCGGCGGGGAGCCAGGACAGGATGGTCGTGCGCATTCGGTCGCGCCCTGCACGCACAGTCGCACGGATGCCGCTGACGGGTGCGTCGGACGTCAGGCGTTCCCAGGTCGCGCGCGCCGTACGGTCGAAATAGGTTTCGAGGCTTTCGCGCCGTATGTCGTAGGTCGTCGCA
>JANMKS010000354.1:0-2120 GCA_031372155.1 Sphingomonas sp. | reverse complement strand
GGATCGAAGGGCCGGTAGCCGGGCACGTGGTCGCGCAGGACGAAGGTTTCGAAAAACCAGCTCGTGTGCGCGAGGTGCCATTTGGCAGGCGATGCGTCGGCCATTGACTGAACGGTCGCATCGGCATCCGACAACGGTGCCGCGAGCGCGAGAGTAAGCGAACGCGTGGCCTGAAACAGGTCGAAGACGTCGTCCGCCGCCGGTCTTGTCTGCGTTGCCACCTCAACCCCCGCACCAGAGATAGTTGTCCGAACCATCTGCAGCCCGGCGCGGTTCCGTTGCGCTAGCGTGATGCTCCCGGCACCCACAAGACGTCGGCGACGCCGCCGTCATTGGCGAGCCGTGCCATCGTGAAAAGATGGTCCGACAAACGATTGAGATATCTCAGTGCCTGCGGGTTCAGGCCGGGCGTCGCAACGGCGCTGCGTTCGGCGCGACGGACGGCGGCTCGCGCGACGTGAAGGTGCGCCGCGAGTGCGGAGCCACCCGGGAGCACGAAGCTGCGCAGCGGTTGCAGCGACGTATTCATCGCGTCGATTTCGTGTTCCAGCCGCTCGACCTGCTTGGGCACAACACGCAGCGTCATTTCGCCCGGCTCGAAATCATCGCCCGGCGTGGCGATGTCCGCGCCCAGGTCGAACAGATCGTTCTGTATCATCCGCAGCCGAGCGAGCGGTTCATCCGCAGCATGAAAGGCCGCGACACCGATCAGGCTATTCGCCTCATCAACGTCACCGATTGCCGCCATCCGCGGATCGGTCTTTGCGACGCGGCTGCCATCGACAAGGCCGGTCGTACCGTCGTCGCCGGTTTTCGTGTATATCTTGTTGAGTTTTACCATCCGATCGCTCCGTTCATCCCGAGCGACGTCGAGGGGCCTGGTGGTTGCAAGAGTGTCTCTACCGCGCTCGCCACGAACCGCCCCGGATCAGCCCTGCCGCGACAGCATGAGCAGCAGCACGACGAGCACGACCGCCGCTGCCTGAAACCCGACGCGCATGAACATCGCCTTGTTCTGGCGCTCCGCAGAGGCGCTGACGCCGCCGTCGGGCGATTTCAGATCGGCCTCGGTCGTTTGCAGAAAGGCGACAATGCCGCGGATGAGCGCGAAGACCGCGCCGCCCATGGCGAGGACAATCAGGATGATGAGAAGCGTCGACATGAACTGCATCTAGGCATTGTCGAAGCCGAAGCCAATGGGCAGGCGACCGTGGCGCAGGTCGTTCGCCAGCTTTACGCCCTCGATTCCAGTCGCGCGCCATTCTGAAAGGCTGGCCGACTTCGCGCGCTTGGCAAGACGCATTCCGTCGGGGCCCGTCACAAGCGCGTGGTGATGGTAGCACGGCGTCGGGAAGCCGAGCAGCCGTTGGAGCAGAACGTGCACCGGTGTCGAGGACAAGAGATCGTCCCCACGCACGACGTCGGTCACCCCTTGCGCCGCGTCGTCGACCACGACCGCGAGGTGATAGCTTGCAGCGGCATCCTTGCGCGCGAGCACGATGTCGCCGTGATGCGATGCTTCGGCAAAACCGGTGAGGGTCATCGCTGCGGCCATGTATAGGCGAAGGGACGCCGGTTCGTTGGGGTCAGACACGGCGCGGCCCCGGCAAGTCCCCGGATAGGGCGCGGGCACGTCGCCGTGCGGAGCGGATGCGCTGGCCGCAATCTCGGCGCGGGAACAGATGCACCGGTAAAGCAGGCCGGCCGCGTCGAGACGGTTGAGCGCCGCAGCGTAAAGCTGCGTCCGCTCGGACTGGACAGCGACCTCGTCCCACCTGAGTCCCAGCCAGCGCAGATCAGCAAAGATCGCTTCGACGAATTCAGGCCGAGAGCGCGCGGTGTCGATATCCTCGATACGAACGATGAAGCGACCGCCGCTGTTTCGCGCCAGATCGTGCGCCTTGACCGCCGACAAGGCGTGGCCGAGATGCAACAGGCCGGTCGGCGACGGCGCAAAGCGGGAAATCACCTGTTGACCGTGAGTCATGCCCTGTGCTGTCATGATGTCGTCACGCTAACCCGTAAAATGGCGCGAACGAAAGGGGTATTGCGAGCGGCATGTACCATCCCGACCTGATCCGCCATCCCGATGGATGTCCGGCGCTCGTCCTGAATGCCGA
>JANMKS010000340.1:0-2358 GCA_031372155.1 Sphingomonas sp. | reverse complement strand
CTATGGAAGCGTCAACCACGCATTCAACAACGACACCGCCGTCGGGCGTTACGACAAGCCCGCCGCGGACCTTGCGTGGTCGCGGACGCTTGCATTTTTCAAAGCCAAACTTGCCCCCTGACACGCCCATCCGTTCTTGTTATGTTCGCGTATCGATTCGCGTCAAGGAGATTCGCTATGACCCTCACCTTCTACACCAACCCGATGTCGCGCGGACAGATCGCGCGGTGGATGCTGGAGGAGGTTGGCGAACCTTATGATCAGGTGTTGCTCGACTATGGCACCACGATGAAGGCGCCCGAATATCTTGCGGTCAATCCGATGGGAAAAGTGCCTGCCATCAAGCACGGCGCGACCGTCGTTACCGAATGCGCCGCAATCTGCGCATACCTTGCCGATGCCTTTCCCGACGCGGGACTGGCACCGGACGCCGCCCATCGCGGTGATTATTACCGCTGGCTGTTCTTCGCCGCGGGGCCGCTGGAGCAGGCCGTCACGAACAAGGCGCTTGGTTTCGAGGTTCCGGCGGACAAGGCCAGGATGGCGGGATATGGATGCTTCGAAGCGGCAATCGACGGGCTGGAGACCGCCGTCCGCGACAAGACTTTCATTGCGGGCGGTCGCTTCAGTGCCGCCGATGTCTATGTCGGTTCGCAAATCGGCTGGGGTCTCGCTTTCGGCAGCATAGAAAAGCGCCCTGCCTTTGAACGTTATTGGTCGGGCATCTGCGAGCGTCCGGCATATTTGAAAGCGAAGGCCATCGACAACGATCTGATCGCAAAGCAGGCATGAAAAAGCCCCGGCGGATCGCTCCACCGGGGCCCATTTTCAGACTAGCAGTCCGTGACTAGTTGCGATTGCCAAGGAAGCTCAGCAGGAACTGGAACATGTTGATGAAGTCCAGGTAGAGCGAGAGCGCACCCATGATCACGGTCTTTCCGACCATGTCGGTCCCCGCAACGTGGGCGTACATCGACTTGATCCGCTGCGTGTCATAAGCGGTCAGGCCCGCGAACAGCAGCACGCCGATCGCCGAGATCGCCAGGTTCATCGCACTCGACTGAAGCCAGAGATTGAGCAGGCTTGCGACGATCAGGCCGATCACGCCCATGATCAGGAACGTGCCGAAACCCGACAGGTCGCGCTTTGTCGTATAGCCGTACAAGCTCAACCCCGTGAACGCAGCGGCCGTGGCGAAAAAGGCGGTCGCAACCGATTCACCGGTAAACACGAGCAGGATTGACGACATCGACAGGCCCATGACGACCGCAAAAGCCCAGAACACCATCTGTGCCGTTGCCGTCGACATCTTGTTGATGCCGAAACTCAGCGCCATCACAAAGCCGAGTGGGGCAAGCATGATCACCCAGCGCAGCGGCGTGTTCAGCACCTGAACCGCCAGACCGGAATTCGCAAATAACAGTGCGACGACGCCGGTCAGCAGCACGGCTGACGCCATGTAGTTGTAAACCGACAACATATACGACCGCAGACCCGCATCGAATGCGGCGTCGCGGCTGCCTACCGCGGCGGCGACGGGGCGGCCTGCGGTCATTCGGGGATCGGACCAATTGGCCATCGAATTTGCTCTCCATTCACCGACGACCATCGCCGGTTGCCAGCAATATCGGGGGAATGCCCGTCGCTTTCAAGCGAAACGCGACAAAGTCGCCAGAAACATCCTTAGCGACCGGTTGCCGACGACCCGGTGCCGACCCTCCCCGTTACGCGCCAGACAGTGTTGCCCAGGTCGTCCGCGATCAGGAGCGCGCCGGTCCGGTCGACGGCAACGCCGACGGGTCGGCCAAAGCTCTTGCCACGTTTGTTGTCGAGAAAACCCGTCACCACGTCTTCGGCTTTTCCCGACGGCCTGCCGTTCGTGAACGGCACGAACGCGACCTTATAGCCGGACGGCGTGTATCGGTCCCAGCTTCCATGTTCGCCGATGAACGCGCCGCCGCGATAGTGCGCGGGCAAGCTTGTCCCGGTGTAGAATGTCAATCCCAATGCCGCGACATGGCTGCCCAGAGCATAATCGGGTCTGATCGCCTTGGCGACCAGGTCAGGCCGCAACGGTCGCATCCGCGGGTCAATATGCTGCCCGTAATAGCTGTAGGGCCAGCCGAAGACCCCCCGGTCGCGAACCGAAGTCAGATACTCGGGGACCAGGTGCGGGCCGAGTTCGTCACGCTCGTTGACGACGACCCAAAGCGTGTTCGTCCCGGGATAGAAAATCGGGCTGTTGGGATTGCGCAGCCCGGTCGCGAATTCGCGCGCGCGCCCCGATTGCCGGTCGATTTCCCACACGCTCGCGCGACCCTTTTCGGCCTCGAGCCCGTTTTCGACGATGTTGCTGTT
>JANMKS010000317.1:0-7990 GCA_031372155.1 Sphingomonas sp. | reverse complement strand
AAGATGGCAGCGGAACCCGAGGTGGTGGTGCGCCGGTGGAGCTGGCCCGGGCCGACCGGCAAGCCGGTGTTCAATTATCGGTCGGAGGGCAGGGCGTTCGAAAAGGGGCGGTGCCTGATCCCGGTCGACGCGTTTTTCGAGTTTACCGATCACGCCGATGCGTCGTCAAAGAAAAAGGCCAAGTGGCGGTTCGAAAGCATGGACGACGACTGGTTCGCGATCGCAGGACTGTGGCGCGATGCGGGCGAAGTGGGAGAGGCCTTCACGATGCTGACCTGCCCGCCGGGAGAGGACGTTGCGCGCTATCATTCGCGGCAGATCGTTGTGATGCCGCGCGAACGTTGGGCCGCATGGCTGGACCCCGCCGCCTCCGACGCGACCGGATTGATCGCGCCGAGCGCGGCGGGGACGTTTCGCGTGATGCCGGCTTAGCCTTATCTGCAGCGGATTTCCTGCTGGTTGCGCTCGACAGCGCGTCCGGCCAATGCACCGACCGCTGCGCCAAGGAGCGTGCCGACAGTGCGTGAACGGCCTCCGTCAATGACATTGCCCAGAACACCGCCGCCGGCCGCGCCGATAATCAGGCCGGTCGTGCCGTCGTTGCGCTTGCAATAATAACGGCCGTCGTTGCCGCGATAAACGCGATCGTCGGCGGCAAGCGTGCGTTCCTGATAACTGCTGCCGTCGCGATAGTAGCGCGAGGCGTCGTAACCTGCCTCATCGCGTTCGTCGTTATAATAGCCCTGATTGTTGTAATTCTGGGATTGATAGCCGCGGCGGTTGTTCTGGGCAGCCCGGTAGCGGTCGAATTCGATGCGGTAGGTAGCGAGTTCGCGGTCGAAGCGGTCCTGTGCTGCGGAAAAGCGGGTGTCATCGGCACGGGTCTGCGCGACGGCGGGATTGGCAAGCGCGATCGCCGCAGTGGCGCAGGCGAGTGCAAGTCGGACGGATTTCATAAGTCTCTCCAATAAGATCGTTCATTCGGAACGGAAGCGTAACGCATTGCGCGCCGCCTTCGTTGCATGGCCACATCGACATGAGCCTCAGGTGAGTTGCGAGTTGCAACTGACAACGTTAAAGCGAGGTTCCAGGAGGATTAGACATGATCGTACACGGAAGCACTTTGTCGCCATTCGTCCGCAAAGTAATGGCCTATGCAGGCGAACGCGGGATCGAGATCGAGAACCGGCCAACAGGGGGGCCGGGCCCGAAGCCGGCCGAGCTGATGAAGATCAGTCCCTTCGGCAAAATCCCGGCGTTCGAAGACGGCGATTATGCGCTGAGCGATTCTTCGGCGATCATCCATTATCTGGAAGCCAAGCTGGGTGGCGCAGGCCTGATCCCCAGCGAGGCGCGGGCGCGAGGCAGGGCAATCTGGTTCGACGAATTCGCCGACACGATCGTGTTTGCGGCAGTCGTGCCGATCTTCTTCAATCGGGTCGTGGCGCGTCTGGTCGGCATGGAAAGCGACGCCGCCGCTGCCGACAAGGCGGAGGCCGAAGCATTGCCGCCGGTGCTCGATTATCTGGAGAGCGTGATCCCTGAAAGTGGTTTCCTGGTCGAGGACCGGATTACGATTGCGGACATCGCGGTCGCAAGCCCATTTGCCAATATGGAACATTGCGGCGTGACGATCGATGCCGTGAGATATCCCAAGACGGTCGCGTGGCAGTCAGCAATACTCGCGAGGCCTGCGTTTTCTGCGCTAATCGACAAGGAGCGGCGTTTCTTGGGAAAGTAACCAGATACGCACTTTTATGTTGACAGCGTGACGCTGTTCTGACATAAATACGGACATTGGAATTACCGAATCGAAGCCGGGGCATCGTCGAGATGCTTTCCGGCTTCGTTGCGTTTGGGAAGGGTCTTTGCCGTGGCACGAGCGCTTGTTCCGACGCACACGACCGGCGGCAGGAAGGGCGCGCGTCGACCGCAAATGCAGGTCGAACGCAGCGACCGGTGGTCAACGCAGAAGGAAAAGCAATTCCTGACGGTGCTTGCGGTCACGTCCAACGTCCGGCTGGCGCTGAGGGAGGTCGGCATGTCGCCGGCGAGCCTTTATTTTCGCCGACGCAAGCATCCGGGGTTCGAAGCGGCGTGGGACCATGCGCTGAACGAAGGTTACGCCAAGTTGGAAGCCGACATGCTGGCACGCGCGATGAACGAGCCGGGCAGCGAGGATGATTGTGAAACGAGCGGCCCCGCGATGGCCGACAGCACGAAGCTCACGCTGCTTGCGGCGCACGCCAAACGGGTCGGGCAATATCGCGCCGCGCAAACCTCGATGGTGGCAGTCGATACCGCTCGGTTGCGGCGCGAGATCACACAGCGGCTCGACCGGCTCGCGCGATCGCTCGGCCTCGAGGTGATACGATGAGCAGCCTCGCCCTGAAAACGGCGGCAAAGGGCAACGCTTGGTACGACCGTTGGATGATGCGCGTACCCGAGCGGCAATTGCAGGGCGTCCACGCGAGCTGGCGACTATGGGGACGCAGCGAGCAGAACCCGCCGAAGGGCGAGTGGCGGACCTGGCTGATCCTGGCGGGGCGCGGCTTTGGCAAGACGCGGGCAGGTGCCGAATGGGTGCACGCGCTGGCGAGTAATGGCGATGGAGGCGTTCGGATCGCCCTGGTCGGTGCAACGGCGGACGACGTGCGGCGCGTAATGGTGGAAGGTGAAAGTGGATTGCTTTCGGTTGGGCTGCCCGGCGAGAGGCCGCGGTGGGAACCTTCGCTCGGGCGCTTGATCTGGCCCAGCGGGGCGCAAGCTGCGGTGTATGGCGGCAGCCATCCCGATGCGCTTCGCGGGCCGCAGCATCACTACGCGTGGTGCGACGAGATCATGAAGTGGCCGTATCCGGGCGAAAGTTGGGAGAACTTGCAACTGGGACTGAGGCTGGGCGAGGCACCGCGCGTGGTGGCGACCACGACACCGCGACCGGGTGCTTTCCTGAAAAAGATCATCGACGACGCGGGAACGATCCTGACGAACGGACGGATGGCCGACAACGTCGTCCTGTCAAAGGCGTTTTCCGATTGGGTGACGCAGCAATACGCCGGCACGCGGCTGGGGCGGCAGGAGCTCGACGGCGAGCTGATCGAGGATGTCGCGGGTGCGCTGTGGACGCGGGACATGCTCGAGCTGTGCCGGGTGCGGGCATGTGCCGCGCCGCGACGGGTGGTGGTGGGAGTCGATCCGCCGGCCAGCGCGAGCGGCGATGCCTGTGGGATCGTGTGCGTGGCGCTCGGTATCGACGGATGCGGTTACGTGATCGAGGATGCGAGCGTTTCGGGACTGCCGCCCGAAGGATGGGCCGGTGTGGTCGCCGACGTTGCCGCCCGGCACGGCGCGGACCGGATTATCGCGGAGGGCAACAATGGCGGCAATATGGTGACGAGCGTGCTGCGCGCGGCCGACAGCGGCCTGCCGGTGAAGCTCGTCCACGCGTCGCGGGGAAAGGCGGCGCGGGCGGAGCCGGTGGCCGCGCTTTACGGATGTGCGCGGGTGTTTCACGTGGGCGCGTTCCCGGTGCTCGAAGACGAGATGTGCGGCATGGTCCAGGGCGGCGACTACGAAGGGCCGGGACGATCGCCGGATCGCGCCGACGCGCTGGTCTGGGCGCTGACCGAACTGATGCTGGGACAGCGAACGACCGAGCCGCGCGTGCGGGTGATTTGAAACCTTAAACCGAAAGCAGGGCGACATGAAATTCTTCGGCAGGAAATCTGCCGGGCGCGGAGTCACGCGTCCGGCGCTTTCGCGTGGGTTCGCCGCGTGGAGCGGGGGCGATTTGCCGCGCTCTTATGAAGACCGGGTCCGCGAGGCCTATTGTTCCAACCCCGTCGCGCAGCGGGCAGTGCGGATGGTGGCGGAAGGGGTGGGATCGGCACCGTTGACGGCGTCCGATCCCGCCGTCCTCCTGCTGTTGAGCGCGCGGACCGCCGGGCAGGGGCTGCTCGAGACGGTGGCGATGCAGCTGTTGTTACATGGCAATGCCTTCGTGCAGGTTCTGACGGGAGCAGATGGCGCACCGGTCGAGCTTTTTGCATTGCGGCCCGAGCGTGTGACGATCGAGGCCGATGCGCGCGGGTGGCCGCTTGCGTTCCTGTACAAGGCAGGCGATGCGACGATGCGGATTGCCGCCGAGGATGCCAATGGGCGGCCTGCGGTCATTCATGTGAAGGCCGCCAACCCGCTCGACGATCATTATGGTCTGGGGTGCCTGGGCGCGGCGTCAGGGGCGGTCGCGATCCACAATGCGGCGACGAAATGGAACAAGGCGCTGCTCGACAATGCGGCGCGCCCTTCTGGAGCAATGGTCTATGACCCCGGTGAAGCGGGCGCGGTGATGGCGCCGGAACAGTTCGAGCGGCTGCGCGGCGAGCTGGACACGAGCTTTTCGGGCGCGGCGAACGCGGGGCGGCCGATGCTGCTCGAAGGCGGGCTGAAGTGGCAGGCGATGAGCCTGACGCCCGCAGACATGGATTTCGTAGGGCTGAAAGCGGGGTCGGCGCGCGAGATCGCGCTCGCGTTCGGGGTGCCGCCGATGTTGCTCGGGCTGCCGGGGGATGCGGCCTATGCCAATTACAGGGAAGCGAACAAGGCGCTGTGGCGGCTGGCGATCCTGCCGGTGGCGGCGACGGTTTTGGGCGCAGTTTCCGACGGGTTGAAGGGGTGGTTTCCGGGGTTGGTGCTGGCGGTCGATCTGGATCATGTCGCGGCGCTTTCGGAAGAGCGCGAGCGGTTGTGGGGGCAGGTGAGTGCTGCCGATTTTTTAAGTGTGGACGAGAAGCGGGAAATGCTGGGGTTTGCGCATGCGCGCGACGAGCCGGGCTTCGACCCCGAGGCAATCGAGCTGAAGTTCAATCACCGGCATGATCCAGACAATGGGCAGTTCACTTTCGCTGATCAGGGCTTCCGCGGGGGCGGTGGAAGTGGCGGCGGCGGCGGTGCAACTGGGCGGTGGGATCAGCCGGGACGCGCTCGCGCGGCGAAACGTAGCGCAAACAGTACCGCGCCCTTGCCGATTGCTGCTCGACCACCGAACGTGCCGCAAAGCGCGAGGATTAGGCCGGAGGTTCCTTCGCGAATTGTCTCGTCCGGTGGATATCAGTTCGAAGCAGACGCGGGCAATCGCGCGACCAAGATATCTGGCGAACTGCGTTTGCAGCCTGAACAACGCCGGTCGTCGCGGACACAGCGTAACGCGGGAAAACCCGATCGAATGAACTCTGATCACGGCGGCCACTTCATCGCGCGGGAGTTCGGCGGGCCGGAGATCGCGCTCAATCACTTTGCGCAGGATGCTCACGTCAATCGTGGGGAGTATCGGAAGCTTGAGCTCAGCTGGAAGGCAAATCTGAAACAGGGTAGACATGTTTCAGTGATCATCGAGCCGAGATATACTGGTTCGTCAGCACGACCCGCTTCCCTCAACATAACTTATCTCATTAATGGCGTTCAATTCGACAGATTGATACCAAATCCGGCAGGAGGAAATCGAGATGGTCAATGAGCAAATGGCAGATATTCTTGCTACGCTGGGGCAGCATATTTCCGAAATTATTGGCGGAAATCCTGACGGGACTTATCTCTACGCGGAAGCCGACGCCGGCTTTCAAGAGGCGGGAATATTTAAAGATAGCGGCAGCCAAATTCTGTATTTCGGGCCTGACGACGAGCTATTCCAAGCAATCGACCGCGTTTGGCAAGCGGCGGAGCCGGGCAAGCAGTGGGCGGTCATGCAGTATGAAGTGAAGGGTTCGAGCTTTGATGCCCGCTTCAGCTATCCTGACAGCTTAGATCCCGATGGGACTTCATACGACCGCCGGGAGAGCGCAATAAAGAAGCGGTTTGGCGACAAGCCTGTGATCTATCCACCGCCTGACGAAAGCTTTCACGAGCTGACAGAGCATGACTTGTCAGCCGATTGATGCAGGCAACTTGAAGTATTGCGGCAACTGAAGATCGGCAGCGTTCGGCGAGCGGAGTGATTCAAATGAGTGAGGCATTGATGATTGCCCAGTTGGCGCAAGCCGACGGGCAGGACCTGGTGACGTTGCGCGCACTGGTCGAGGAGGCGTCCGAGCTGGGCGCGCGGCGGGCGCTGGCGCGGCTGGGACTCGCCGACGAGGATGCGCGTGAAGATGTCACCGAGTTGCGGCAATTGCTGAAGGCATGGCGCGACGCGAAGAAATCGGCACGCAATGCGGTGATCGGCTGGGTTGTGCGTGCGCTGCTCGCAGCGGTGCTGATTGGCGTGGCGATCAGGCTGAACCTGTATTCGCTGGTGACGCGGTAATGCGCTTTGCGGGGTATGCCGCCGTGTTCGACCGGGTTGATCGGGGCGGGGATGTCGTGCGGCGGGGGGCGTTTGCCGGGTCGCTGGACAATGTGGTGCCGCTTTTATGGCAGCACGACAGGACCAGGCCGATCGGGAAGGTCGAAATGCTGGCCGAGGACGCCAAGGGCCTGCGCGTGATCGGGCAGGTGGACGATGCATCGCTCGTGTCGGCGGGTTCGGGGCTTTCCTTCGGGTATCGCATCAAGGCGATGCGCTATGGAACAAAACGCGAACTTATGGCGCTCGAACTCGTCGAGGTGAGCGTCGTGAAGGTGCCGATGCAGCCGCTCGCGCGGGTGCATGCGGTGGAAATCCAAAAGGAGAAAACGAATGGATTATGAAGTGAAAGCGGCTTTGGAAGACAGTTTCGATGCTGTCGAGATGCGGCCCGAACGACCGGTGCTAGTTGCCGAGCCATCGGGTGCCGTCAAAGCGTTCGACGGGTTTTTGCGGCGTGGCGAGACGGTCGAACTCAAGAGCTTTTCGGGCGCGGTTTCGACCGATGGCGGCTTTGCCGTGCCGCGCGAGATTGACAGCGTGATCGATGCGACGCTGAAGGCGATTTCTCCCATTCGCCGTATTGCCAATGTCGTGAAGGTCGGGACGGCGGGGTATCGCAAGCTCGTCACGCAGAACGGCGTCCTGTCGGGCTGGGCGAGCGAAGTTGCGGCGCGTCCGGAGACGGGAACACCAGTGTTCAACGAGATCGTGCCGCCGATGGGCGACCTGTATGCCAATCCGGCGGCGTCGCAGTTCATGCTCGACGATGCACAGTTCGATGTCGAAACCTGGCTGGCGAACGAGATCTCGACCGAGTTTGCACGGGCCGAGGGGGCTGCGTTCGTCGGCGGATCGGGCAGCAACCGTCCCAAGGGATTTTTGACGTTCCCGACGGCGGCGACGGCGGACACGGTGCGGCCGTTCGGGACGTTGCAATACGTGCCGTCGGGTGCGGTCGGTGCCTTTGCGGCTTCGAACCCGCAGGATCGGCTCGTCGACCTGGTCCAGGCGCTTCGTCCGCCCTATCGCCAGGGTGCCACGTGGGTGATGAACTCGAAGACGCTCGCCACCGTCCGCAAGATGAAGACGACCGACGGCGCGTTCCTGTGGCAGCCTTCGCTGATCAGCGGGAACGCGGACAGCCTGCTGGGGTATCCGGTGGTCGAGGCCGAGGACATGCCCGATATCGCGACCGACAGCCTGTCGATCGCGTTCGGCAATTTTCAGGCGGGCTATATCATCACCGAGCGTGCCGAGACGGCGATCCTGCGCGATCCGTACACCAACAAGCCGTTCGTATATTTCTATGCGACCAAGCGCGTCGGCGGGACGGTGGCGAATTCGGAAGCCATCAAGGTGATGAAGTTCGCCGCGACGTAAGGCGAGGTCGCTCTCCATGCCGTCACCCTGAACCTCTTTCAGGGTCCACACCCAGCCGCGGGCAGGTCACGCGCGGGCAAGTGGATGCTGAAACAAGTTCAGCATGACGGCAGGAGTGTGGGCAAGGGGAGGAACGAAATCCATGACACCGTATGTTTTTCAGCGGGGCGAGACGGTCTTGCTCGCGCTCGATGCGGTTGCGGGTGATCCGCTGACCGTCACGAGTGTGACGGCTGCGATGAAGCCGGTCGCGGCCGGGCGGAGTGC
>JANMKS010000282.1:0-1848 GCA_031372155.1 Sphingomonas sp. | reverse complement strand
CCGAGCTGCAATTCGCCCCGGCCCGCAACTTCGAAACTGTCCTTGTCGGCGGCCTCGGTAATCTTGATCGCGACGTTGCTCTCGCCTTCGCGGAGTAACCGGTCGCGGATCATGCGGCTCGTGACCTTGGTGCCTTCACGGCCCGCCATCGGGCTGTCATTGACGGCAAAGCGCATCGAGAGCGTGGGCGGGTCAATCGGCTGCGCGTGGAGCGGCTCGTTTACACTGGGATCGCAAATCGTGTTGGCGACGGTCGCGACCGTAAGCCCAGCGATCGAGATGATGTCGCCGGCACCGGCTTCATCGACGGGAACACGCTCAAGTCCCCGGAAAGCCATGATTTTGGACGCGCGGCCGGTCTCGACAATTTTGCCGTCGGGATCAAGCGCATGGATCGGCATGTTGGTTTTGACCGAGCCCGAGAACACCAGCCCTGTCAGAATGCGTCCCACGAAATTGTCGCGGTCGAGCAGCGTCACGAGGAACTTGAACGGGCCATCGGGATCCGCCGACGGCTCGGGCACGTGGCTCACGATCGTCTCGAAAAGCGGTGCGAGCGTGCCTTCCATCCTGTCGGGCTGGAGATTGGCGTAACCATTGCGCCCCGAGGCATAAAGCACCGGAAAATCAAGCTGTTCGTCGGTCGCCTCAAGACTTACGAACAGGTCGAAGACCTCGTCGAGCACTTCCTGGATGCGCGCGTCCTGGCGGTCGATCTTGTTGACGACGACGATCGGACGCAGCCCCAGCGCGAGCGCCTTGCCGGTCACGAACTTGGTCTGCGGCATTGCCCCTTCGGCTGCGTCGACGAGCAGGATAACGCCATCGACCATCGACAGGATCCGCTCGACTTCACCACCGAAGTCCGCGTGGCCCGGTGTATCGACGATGTTGATACGCGTATCGACGCCTTCGGTGGCACTCCCAGGGGCGCCATGCCATTCGACGCTGGTGCACTTCGCAAGGATCGTGATCCCCCGTTCCTTTTCGAGGTCGTTCGAATCCATCGCGCGTTCTTCGACACGCTGATTTTCGCGGAATGTCCCCGACTGGCGAAACAGCTGGTCGACGAGGGTCGTTTTGCCATGATCGACGTGCGCGATGATGGCCACATTGCGGAGGCTCATTGAATATCCTGAGTGCGAGCGGGATTAACGCGCGCCACTAGCCGATATGCGGCGTCGCAACAAGGCGCGGGTCTGTGCGTTCGCGCCGGAAAGGAGAAATGCCATGCCGCAGGGTGACAAGTCAGCCTATACCGACAAGCAGAAGCGCAAAGCCGAGCATATCGAGCAAAGCTACGAGGCGCGCGGTGTTCCCGCAAACACCGCGGAGGCGCGGGCATGGGCGACCGTCAACAAGGAAAGCGGCGGCGGCAACAAATCGGGGTCGGGCCGCGGCAAAGCCGATACGCATGTTTCGTCATCGCGCGGCGGTCGCGCGCAGAAGGCGGGCTCGCCCGAATCACGCTCGGCTGCGGCGCGAAAGGGCTGGGTAACGCGGCGCAAGAAGGCTTCGGAATAAAGCGATTTGCCGTATCACTTGAATAATACACCCTGACGCGACTATCTTGCGCGCAAGCGAACAATCGAAAGCGACGCGCATGGCGACCAAGACTGCCGAAGCCTCCGACCTGGTGCTGACTCCGCCTGAACCCGTGGTTACGGTTTCCGCCGAAAAGGCGAGCGGACTCGTCCCCCTGGAGGATGGGCAAAAGTCCGCGCTTGAGGCCAAGGCGGAGGAGTTCGTCGAGGGGCTGGCGGCGCAGGACGTCAATTCGCCCGAGTTCGGCAAGCGCGTCGACCAGATTTCGGACATGGGCAGGCGCGAGATCGCCGAAGCCGCGGG
>JANMKS010000266.1:0-2236 GCA_031372155.1 Sphingomonas sp. | reverse complement strand
CTCGGTCAGCCACAGGCGGATGAACTCTGCGACCGACTTGGCGTCCGCCGTGACGCCCCAATAGGACTTGGCCTCGGTCTTGCCGAGCGCGCGACTGAATCCCGTGCCGACCGGGTCGATGAAGACGATATCGGTCACGTCGAGCAGCGAGCTCGGGTTGTCGCGGATCGGATAAGGCGGCGCGCCGTCGTCGCGCGCATCGCTCGGGATTGCCACCCGCTTGGGTCCGAAGGCACCCATGTGCAGCCACACTGAGCCCGATCCCGGCCCGCCGTTGAACAGGAACGTGACCGGACGGGACGGGTCAGCGCCGTCCTTCACATAGGCAGTCGAGAAAATGCTCGCCTTGGGCGTGCCGTCGTCGGCCTTCAGATAGGTCTCGCGCGCAGTGGCGGTATAGGGAACGCGCTGCCCGCCGAATGCCCCGCTGTGCCGGGTGATCGACACCGTCGGCGGCGGTACTTCGGCAGGCTTGTCGGCCGTCTTTTCCGGACTGGCCCTTTCCTCGGCCGCGAGCGGCGTAGGTGCGCTCAACAGTGCCGCCAGCAGGAAAATACCAATCCGTCGCATATTTGCCCCTACGTGTCTGATGCAGCACGTGCGCCAAGGCCGTGATGTTCGCAACGCAAAAAAAAGGCGCGCGCGGTGTTTGCCGCGCGCGCCGATTACGCTTTCAACTCAGCAGCAGGCACCACCGGCTGCACAGCACGCCGCACCGATGGCACAGCATCCGTCGACTGCCGATACCAGCAGGCCCGGGACCGCCGCATGTGCAGTCGTCGCGGCCAGCCCGATAAGGGCAGCAACGCCCTTGATGATCGTTTTCATATTCATTTCCTTGGTAAATCAGATTTATATCGTGATGCTGGCCAAGGTTCGGGGAGGGGGTGCAGCCGGTCGTACATCGATCTGCGCCAGAATAGCGGCAGGCGCCGCTCGCGCAGGAAGCGGCTCGATCTGCGGTGCAAGTGGCGGGACGTCGAGTGCCGCGACGATCGTGCAACACGCCGTGCAGTGCTGCTGCGACGCCCCATTATTTTCAGGGCAGCACGTCGTCACGGCCACGCACGTTGCGCTGCCCGACACCGGGGTCGCGTGCGCCATGACGCCGCCACCGAACGCTAGCCACGGGAGAGCGAACAACAGTGTCATGCGGGCGATCATCACGCACACCTCGGACCTTGGCGGCACACAAGTCAAGCTCGGTCGCCTGTTCGTGGTTTACGTGCCCGGCGTACCGGCGGTTACATTTAGGCATTCGCAGTTTCGTGCTGCTCACCTATACGCAGGGTGTGAAGACCCAGCACCTCGGCCAACCCAGCAGCCTCCCCGCATCGCCTGAGGAAGCCACCCTCGACTATGTCCCCAACCCGCGGCCCGGCAAACCGTATCTCGTGCGCTTCACTGCGCCTGAGTTCACCTCGCTCTGTCCCGTCACCGCGCAGCCCGATTTCGCGCATCTGGTCATCGACTATGCGCCGGATGCGACGATCGTCGAATCGAAATCGCTGAAGCTTTTCCTCGGCAGTTTCCGCAATCACGCCGCATTTCACGAGGACTGCACGGTCGGCATCGGCGAGCGGCTGTTTTCCGAATTGGCACCGCACTGGCTCCGCATCGGCGGATACTGGTATCCGCGCGGCGGCATTCCCATTGACGTGTTCTGGCAATCGGGCGATCCGCCCGCCGGAATGTGGCTCCCGCCGCAGGACGTCCCCGGATATCGGGGGCGCGGCTAGAAGTGTTAATGACATTGGTGTAAGCAAGGCACATGACCGCGATTCCGCACCACCACAGCGTCGGCATCCTGCCCGCCGACATCGATTTCATGGGGCACGTCAACAATGCGCGCTACCTGAATTGGGTTCAGGACGCGGTTGTGGCGCACTGGCAAAAGATCGCCCCGCCACAGGCCGTTGCCGAACACCTCTGGGTCGCGCTCAAGCACGAAATTACCTATCGCAAGCCCGCCTTCCTCAACGATGAGGTCATCGCGACTGTCATCCTGGAAAAGGTCCACGGCGCGCGCGCGTTTTACCAGACGCTCATCAAGCGCGGCGAGGACGTGCTTGCCGAAGTGCAGTCAAGCTGGTGCTGCCTCGACGCGTCGACGATGCGCCCCGCGCGGATCGCCAAGGACATTGCAGAGCGCTTTTTCGCACCTCGCAATTAACCTCGTCACCCCGGCGAAGGCCGGAGTCCATCCGCATTTTAATCTCGTGTCGGACGGTCAAAT
>JANMKS010000262.1:0-16390 GCA_031372155.1 Sphingomonas sp. | reverse complement strand
CGCGGGGACCGGCGCTCGCTGGCGTCGGCGCTCTACGGCTACGGCGGCGTGCTGATCGCAATCGGCGAAGGCGACCGCGCTGAGCGGCTGCTAGTCGAAAACGGGCGAATCAGCGAGGAGATCGGCGACAAGAACGGCATGGCCGAAGCGGCGAGCGCTCTCGGCCGGCTCCGGAACATGCAGGCGCGCCACGAAGACGCGCGCGTCTTTCACATGAGGAGCTTCGAACTCTGGAACGAGAGCGGCGATGCGCTGGGCATCGCCATCGCACTCAACAACGTCGGCCACACCTACCAGGCGGTCGGCGCGCAGTCTCCTGTCACCTCGGTCACCGCCGCTGAACCCGACTGCAAGAACTTGAGCCTCGATGCGGCTCCGGCGCTGCCGGATTCTGCGGAGAGCACCAAGCAGCTGGTCGATTGCGGTTCCAAGCTGTCGGATTCGGACGATTTCACCGGCTCGCAACGGGCGTTCGAGCGCGCTATCGAGATGGCGAAGCGCCGTGGAGACCGTACCTCGCAGCGGGCTCGATCGATTGCCTGCACTGGTCAATAGCCTTGCCGGCCCGCCAACCGACCCGAGTGAGCTTGCCCGTTTCGACAGCTTTGCCAGCGAGCGCAAACGCCGGCGCAGCATTGCTTTTGCCTATCCGCTGCTGATCAACGTCATGGGGGCTCGTATGCATGGGGACCACGCGGTTGCAGCCTCCGCGCCGGTCGCGCTCCTGCCACCGGCCTTTGCCGCACCGGTGCGCGGATTGCTGGCCGCGCGCTATGCGCGCGCCGATTCTGCGGGGTCGCATTTCGCGCGCCTGTTCCGGTCTGGTTACGTCACCAATTTCAGCCTGGCCGCGCTCGCGGTGGTTCTCTCGCTTGCGGGCCTAGCGCTGCCTTTTGTGTTGAAGCCGGTGCTTCTGGTCGCCGAAGTCACCGTAATCGGCACCATCCTGCTGACCACGCGCGCCGGGAATCGGGCAGGCTGGCACCGCAGCTGGCTCGACAGCCGCCAGCTCGCGGAACGATTGCGCTGCCTCGCGATCTCCGCGCAGCTGGGCGAATTAAGCCTGCGTGCTGGGTCAGGCACCGTGCCGAGCTGGGTCGACTGGCATGCGCGCGCGACCGCGCGGACGGTAGGTCTGCCCTCGGCACACGTGGACGCCGCCTATCTGGCACAAGTCCGGCGCGATCTGATCGCCCTTATCGAAGGGCAAACCGTCTATCTGGGAGAAGAAGGCCGGAGGATGCATCTCCTCGAACACCGTCTCCATCGTCTCGGCACCATGCTGTTCGCCGCAACCGCGTTGGTCTGTGTCAGTTTTCTCGGCTACGAAGGCCTTGCCCATATCGTGCATCACGAAACACTGGAGGCACTGTCGAAGCCGCTGGCGATTGCCGCCACGATTCTCAGCGCGGCGCTGCCTGCTGTCGGAGCGGCGATCTATGGCATTCGCATGCAGGGGGACTTTGCGGGCACCGCCGAACGCAGCGAGTCGCTGAGCCATCATCTGTCTATGCTGCGCACAGCGATCGACGGCGACGATGACGGCTTCGACACGCTAAAGCGCCGGGTCGACCGCGCGACCGATCTTCTGACCGAGGATTTGGCGAACTGGCTCGCGACCTACCACACCCGGCCGCTCACGCTGCCGGGCTAGGCGGGTTTACTTGCCGCTGCTGCCCGAATGCCCTTCGGTCAGATTGTCGTTCGTGGCCCTGGTACCTTTCAGCGCCGCGCCGGCGGCCGCATTCGAGGCCGTGGTGTTTGCGTCCATCGCATTGTCATCCGCAGCATTGCCGGTCGACATGGCATCCGGTTCTGCAACGGCACTGGTTTCATTCGCAGGCGCAGCCGCGTTTTCGGCCGGCTTGTTGCAAGCGCTGAGCAAAAGCGCGCCGCCCGCGACGGTGGCAAGTGCAAGGATGTTCCGCATGGATTGGCCCCCCAATTGATTGAGGCACCGAGCCTAGGCGAATCCCAGCCGCTTTAGCAAACCAGAAAATTCGGGTGCACTGCGGAGCGGATCGAGCAATGGATCGATCAGGATCGTGGTCAAGCCCGAATCATTCACCTCGATCGCACGCGACAGGGCGCGCAACGCCTGCGCCGTGTCACCCCACTGCGCGAAAATCTCCCCCTGCTGATACAGGCTATTGTCGCCATAGGTGCCGACCATCCGTGCAAAATGCGCGCGCGCCGCATCCTTTTCACCGCGCTTCCAGTCGACTACTGCCAGGCCAGCCAGCCGGAAAGTTTCGACCGGTTCGGCAGCATAGGCCGCACGGGCGGCGGGCAGTTGCCCGAGCTTCAGCAATGCTGCCCCCTGCTGTGCCCGGACAAACGCGAGCTTCGGACTGAGCGCCAGCGCGCGATCGTATAGCCGAAGCGCGGCCTGCGGGTCGCCTTTCGTCTGGGCAATCAACCCCGAGGCGCGGAATACGCGGGCATTTAGCGAATCGAGTGTTGCCGCGTGCCCTATGGCGCCTTCTGCTTCTGCCGTACGCCCGGTGCGCAGCGCAAAGATGCCGAAGGCATTCGCAACGTCCGCATCCCCAGGTGCGAGCGCGTAGGCGCGATCAAAGGGCTTCTTGCCCGACTTGGGGTCGAGACGACCGTAGAACAGTGCATGGCCCAGTGCCCAGTGCCCCGCAGCAAGGACCGGCGCGAGAGCCACCGCCTTTTGCGCGGCCGCAATGGCGTCATCGTACATCGTGCGCAGTTCGCCCGGCTGACCATAGCTTGAGGCAATGTCGGCGACCGAGCGTGAGCGGGCGGCATGGGCAGCGGCATAGCCCGGGTCGAGCGTAAGCGCTGCGTCGAACTGTGCAAGCGCCGCCCGGTCCGACGCTTCGCCGGCATCGGCATTGGACAGGTCGCGCCCCTTGAGGAACGCGTCATAGGCCGCAACATTATTCGTACCGCCGGGAATGCCGTTCGCCGCAGCGACCTGTACCGTGAGCGCCTCCGCAACGGCCTGCGCAATCTCGCTTTGCAGCGCGAACACGTCGGTCATCTTCCGGTCGAACGTCTGCGACCAGTTGCTGAACCCGCTGACCGCGTCGACAAGGTTCGCGGCGATCCTTAAGATATCGCCCGATTTGCGGACGCTCCCTTCGAGGAGATAGCCGACACCGAGCTTGGCCCCGATCGCTTTCGCATCGTTCTGTGCGTCGCGGAAGAGCGATGAGGAGGTCGGCGCGGCCACCTTCAGCTCGGCGATTCGGGACAAGGCGGCGCGCACCTCTTCGGACAGTCCGTCGGAGAAATAGGCCTGGGTGGGATCGCCGCTGAGATTGGCAAAGGGCAAGACGGCGACGCTCGACTGGGCCGCCGATTGCCAGGGTTTGAACGCGATCAGCCCGCCCGTGACAGCAACTGCCGCTACGCCACCTCCCCCGATCAGCACGGCACGACGCGACGCCACGGCGGGCGGCGGGGGGGGCAGGTCTGTCGCACGAACGGCGGCGCCGCCACTGCCGACCGCGGCGACACCGCGCAACAGCGATGCAATCTCGGGGCCCTCGGCACTGCCCTTCCACCCCGACAGGTCGATGGCATGATACTGGCGAAACCCGAGCGGTGGTTCTGTCCCGTCGAGCGACACCGGGACGAGGCGCTTGCGATCGCGGGCATAGGCGGCCTCGTCGCGTACCCAATCGGAACCGACGGAGCTTTTGGACCAGATCACAATCGCCGCGTCGGCGGCGGCAAGCTTGGCCTCAATCATGCGGGCGAATTCGGTGCCGCCGTCGATCATCGCGTCCCACCACACTTCATACCCTGCGCTCGACAACGCCGCCGCAATCACCGTCACGCGCGGGCGATCAACCCGGGCATAGCTGATGAAGACCGATTTGGCCCTTTCGGGGGTTGCTGCTCCATCCGTGCTCATCGCCTGACCACCTGTCCTGCCGCCGAGGTACGCTGTGCCTGGGCGATCCAGCCGACATAAGCCGACACCTTGGTATAGAGACTCGGTTTGTTCATCGCGCAGCCGCGCCCTTGCGAAACGAGCCCTACGAGCACGGCGCCGCCGCCGCGTTCGGGGCGGACGAGCGGACCGCCGCTGTCGCCGTTGCAATCGCCCGTCCCCGGCATCGCGCTGACGCAAAGCGCGCCGCCGGTGCCCATCGCCTCTGCATAGGCACCGATTGCCGTGCAAGCATTGTCGGGCGCGACGCTCAGGTCGAGTTCTTTCAGGGTGGGCGACATGCGCTGGAGGCCATTCACGCCGCGGGCCTCAGGCGCCCCCAGGCGCTTCGCGCCCGTCGCACCCCAGCCGGTCGCGATCAGCGGGTCGTCCTCGGCAAGCGGGCGTGCCCCCTGCCTTGCCCCCAGCGGGACGATCGGAATCGCGCGGCGCGGGTCGATGCTGCGCGTCGCAGCATCGGCGACGATACGGATGAGAGCGATGTCGTTGGCAAGCCGGTCAGCGCCATAATCCTTGTGCAGCACGACTCGTTCGATCCGGTATGTCGTACTGCCGCCATCTGGTAACAGGCTAAGGCTGCCGAGCCGGACTCTTCGGTTTGCCATTACGCCCCCGTTGACGCCGGTGACGCAATGTCCGGCGGTAATCACCCAGTCGCTCGCAATCAGCGCTCCGCCACAACGATGATCGCGCTCCCATGCATCGGGCTTGCGCGCGAGGAATAATTTGGTCGGATCGCTGTCCGCCTTTGCGGTGTCGAGCGCCACTTCCGCCGCTGTCCACTGGTTCGTCGAATAGATTTCGACTTGATAAAGCGCGCTTCCCGCGCGGGCATCGCGCCCGCCAACAATCCGGCCGCGTTCCTCTTCGCCATCGACCGGCCCTTCGGCGTCTGAAGGGGGCGAGGCTGGAACGGTCGGCGCGGTTTGCGCGGTCAGCGCCAGCCAGCCCAGAACAAGCGCTCCGACAACATCGCGGCGGATCATCTCGTTTCTCCTTCCGGCCGTACGGTGACGAGCGTTACGCTGGCGGTCCACGGACCGACACGGGGTGCGGCAGGGTCGCGCGAACCCGCCGCCGCCGCACACAGCAACTGCTCAAGCGTCGATTGGCACCGCGCCGGATCGCGCGCCCCGGCCCGGCTTTGCTGCAGGGCAACGGCATCGATCGGGTCGGTCGTGGCAATCGTCACAAAGCGGTAGAGTCCCGGTGTTCGTGGCGCGACATTTGCCGTCAGCGGCGGGATTCGCCGGTCGATCGCAGGATCGATACCCCCGTTTTGTGGCAGGGCCAGATCGACCGCAAAAGCGTCGTCGATCGCAAAGACATAGACGTGGCGCGCCTGGTCGCCGGGCACCTTGACCGCGATCTGTGCCCGCTTACCCAGCGCAATTTGTCGCCCGCGCCGCGAGTCGGGCGGCGGACAATCGCGCGGATCGTATTCGCCGGTCGCGATGCAAAAGCGGGCCTCGACCGCGGCCGGATCGGTGCGCAGCGCGAGGATCGCTTCTGCATGGGCGATCTTGCGCAGCGCATCGCGCAGCAGCGGCCCGAAGCCTGAATCGTTCACCTCCCCAAGCGACAGGGGATTCGATCCGTCGGCGGCGGCCAGCACCGCGCGCGTGCTGCCAGGTTGCTCGGCCGCGATGCGATAAGATGGAGAATCGGACAGCCGCGCGAAAGCGACGTCGGCGATCGCGGCGGTGACTGCGGTGCGGATGACGCCGTCGGCCACACCGATGCCAACTGTCTGCGTACCATAGGCGTGCTGCGTCTCGCGCACCGACAGATTGGGCGGCAACGACATGGCGGGCGCGGCGTCCAGAACGATCGACGAGCTCGTCGGCAAAACGTCCGCGATCCGCCCCGTCGCAATCGGCGTTGCGTTCGGGTCCAGTGCGTCGATCCGACGCGCATAGACCGCGACCTGCGAACCCTCGGTCATCCCCGACAACGTGCCGGCGTCGAGCGCCAGCGCCGTGCCGTCGGGACGGGCCCGCAACACCACCGTGCGATTGCGCGCACCGCCAAAACTCGCGTTGCGCTCGCCCTCGGCCTGCGGGTGTTGCGCACCGTGCCCGCGCGCGGCGACCTTCAGTGCAACTTCAGTGGCGATGTCCTCGAACGTGGCATGCGCGAGAATCGGGAGCGTTTCGACCAAAGCGGTCGTGAACACACCTCCGTCGCGCACTTCGCGCGATTCTTCGGTATCGAGTGCGGCGGCGAAATGCATCCGGTACCCCTGGCCGCCGCCGACCGATGTCTGACGGTCGGGGACGGGCACGACGCCGGGTGCTTTGAGCCACGGCACGCCGCGCGACCGGCCTTCTCCCTCGCGGGTTCCAGTGCCCGAGTTACACGAATCGAAGATCGTGACGATATTGACGCCGCGTGCCGTCGCCGCGTCGATGCGGTCACGCCACTCACGGTCGAGGATGTCGCCGCTTTCAAGCGCACCGGGCTTGCGCGCATCGCTGGCAAGAATAGTGGAATTATAGCGTGAAGCCTGGCGAAATTCGACCGCATCGATGAAACGCGATCCGTGGCCGGCGAAATAAAAGACCACAGTGTCGCCCGCGCGCGAAGCCGCGACTTGCCTGTCGAATCCGGCCAGGATGGCGGCGCGATCGGCACAATTGTCTATCAGCGTGATTGAAACAGCATTCTCCCCCTTGCACTGGCCAGCGACGGGTCCGGCATCGACATCAAGCGCATATGCCGCGGCGAACACTGCCTTGACCCGCGCGGTGTCGCTGACCGCCCCCTTGAGGTCTTCGAATTCGGCCTCTGGGACGTGCGATGAGGAATAGCGGTACTTGTCGATCCCGACGAACAGCCCCCGGATCGCAGCGACGGCGGGTGCCGGCATCAGGATCAGGACGGGCAATATCCAGCGGATCATGGCCGACGGCTCCGCAGTACGATGGGACTTGCAACGCCGGTAAAGTCGAACAGCGCGGGTTCCTGCGGTTTGGCTCGGGCCGCGGGACCGGCATCGAGCAGTTCGAGATCGCGCGAGCCGCCTTGGCCGCTCGCCCCGGAAACGCTCGCCCCGGAAACGCTCGCTAACCGTCCGCTGCGCGACTCTTCGCTGAGCAACGGCAGCCGCCCGACCGCGTAGCGCAACCATTCGTCGAGGACGATGCGGCCGTCTCCGTTCTCGTCGGCCTTTCCGAAACTGGGGGTGATCCCTTCACGGGCAAGGGCATAGGTCAGCAGCCCTTGCTGCAGCACCGGATCCTCGAAGGCGACGTCGCTTGCCTGTGATGCGGCAAGAATTCGCAGTCCCTTGTCAAATGCCAGCTGCCCCAGGCCCGCGTCGCCCATCGGGCCGGGCTTGAAACCACCGGTGTCGACACTCGCTCCCGAATGACAGGCATCGATGATCAGCGCGATCTCGCCAGCCTTTATCGCCGTGAAATTGAACGCCAGCTCAGCAGCTGAGACCAGCGTAGCTCGGTCGGGCTCGGCCGCACCGGCGGCCCAGCGGGCATCGGTCGGCACAAGATAGAAATTCCCCTTGGTATCGGCCCAGCCATGTCCCGAGAACGACAGGATTACAATGTCGTCCGGCGTAGCAGTGTCGAGGGCGGAGGCATCGTATCCGGCGTCGCGAATATACTGCGCCGAAATCGCCGGATCGCCACCTGCGAGCGCGTTCAGAAGGGTCAGGATCGTCTGGCGCGTCACCCGCTGCGCCTTGCCGTCGGGACCGCGCCCGCCGGTGAGGGCGATCCGACGAACCTCATATCCCGGGATGGCGGCCAGCTGCTGATCGATCAGCCGCGCGTCGGCCGCCCCGAAATGCAGAGCCAGACGTGGCTCGTCATAGGCGTCTATCCCGATCGTAACGACAAAAGCGCGCCGCGGCCGGGCAGCAGCGGCGGGCGGAAGGATCACCTTGCGGCGCTGCGTATCGCTTTTCACCCGATCCTCGTTGAAGGCATAGGCAGAGAATTCGGTCGACCCGGCATCGACGCCCGTTGGCAACTGCACCACGAAATCCAGGTCGGTCGTGTTTGTGCCTGTCGCCTGGTCGACGCGGTTCGCCTGCCGCCACGCGGCAAGATCGTTGGCAGTGGGGGCGCTGACCGCTTCGGGATGCTGCAGGACGAGCCGGTCATTGCGGAACAGCCGGACCGCATAAACACCCGAATGGGTTTTGCCGTTGCTTGCGGTCGGATCGATCCCTTCGGAAACGCGCACCGTCACGACCGCCGTGTTGCCCTCTGGTCGCACGCCGGTGATGGCAACAGTGGGCAGCACCCGATTGAGCTGTGCGATCGGTGGCAGCGGCTTGAAGACGTCGGAGCAGTTGCGCGCGATCGTGCAGTCGATGCGACGCCGGGTCAGCTGCGGCTCGAAATAATCGCGCATGAACGTCTGCGGAGCCAGGCTCTGGAACGGTGCGTCGGGCACGATCCAGCGAAACTGTTGCGCATCCGGCCCCAGATTGGTGTCGTAAATTCCCTCGGGCGTCACCGCCAGGAACTTGCGCCCTTCGAAATGATAGGTGGTCATGATCTCGCGCCAGTCACGCGTATCCCAAAGCCGGATATCGCCAAGATACGAAGCTGCCCAGAACAGGGGCTTGCCGGACACGAACCCGCCGGCAGCCGCATTGCCGAGTTCGAGCGGCGCAAGCCGCTTGCCAGTCGCCAGATCGACGCGGGTCACGCTCTCGTCGATCATGTTCGATACGAGCAGCGTTCTGCCGTCGTTGACCATCATCTGCGGTGCAACGGACACCGCCTCCATCGGGCGCGACGCGGCGTCGCCCGGCTTCCAGAAATGCAGCCCGCCGTTGACCGCGACGATCAGCGTCTTGCCGTCGGGCGCAAAGCGGACGTTGGAGATGAACCCCTTGGTGGCAGCAAAACTCAGCCTGTCGACGACCTTGCCCGTGGCCCGGTCGACGATCACGAGGCTCGGCACCTCATCGGTGTCCATGACGGTCACGGCAAGCATGAGCCCGTCGGGCGAAACGGTGAGATTGTCGACGAGCATCGCGCCGAGCCAGGGCGCGGGGATCGGCTGCCAGCTGGCTTGTGCCGGGCTCCAGCTTTGCAGCATTCGGTCGTTGCCGACTTTGGTTCGGCAGTTGGCGAGGCCCGCGCCGATGAATCCGCCGCCCGGCAAGGGCCGCACATAGCAGCGCGCCGGAAAGGATCGGAGGATTTTCGTCGTTACTGCATCGATGACCTGCACGGGCGCCGGGGGGCCTTCGTTGTCGGGATCCGGGTCGCGTTCATTCGAATCGGTTTTATAGGATACCAGCACGGTATTGGCGTCGAGCCAGCCGATTTCACCATAATCGCCGGCCAGCGTTACCGAAGCCGAATAGCCCGCCGACAGCAGATCGAACCATTCGATCGTGCTCTGGACGGCCGCCGCGCCATCATTCTCGGTGATCAGCGCGAGCCTGCGGCCATCGGGAGCAAGCGCACCATCGGCGAGGCCGAGCACCTTCGCCGCCTCCAGGGTGCGCACGGTGCGGGTGCCTTCAAGGATCAGCAGCCCTTGTGGTGTCCGCTTGAGCGCGAACCGGCCGTCATATGACCGAGGCAGCGGGGGCAGCATCTTTTCAGCGGCACCCGCTGTCATGTCGGTTGCCTCTCCGCCCAGCACGGCTAGCGCGGATATGAAACTCGTCAGCGTCGACATCCCCTTGGTACCTGGCGGCAACGGGCGTGCGGGTAGGACCGTTACTTCGCGCGTGGCAAGATCGACGCCGAACTCGCGCGACGCGGCGCCGTCGGCAATGGTCAGGTCGATAATGATTCCGTGAACCAGTGCGGTCTTGCCGTCCGGCGTTATGTCGATGCCGGTCAGTCGCAGATAGTCGCTGCCCTTTATGCCGCCGCTCACCGGAAGCTGCGCCCGGTCGACGATGGCCCCGGTCATCGCGTCCCAAATAATCAGCTGGTGGACGATCCCCAGGCCGGTCACCAGATAACGGTCGCCGGGGAGCCACGCCGCCGCTTCGGGAAGGCCCGTCGCATATTGGAGAACGATTTTGGGCTTTATGTCCACGCGCGCAGTCTGGGCATGCGCGGGGAGGCCCGTGCAGCCGACAAGCACCAGGGCCGCAAAATAACGCTCAAAAAGCCTGCGGATCGTCAGCATGGCGCGTCCCAATGGCCCCACGCAAGGGTCGGTGAATTCCGTGCGCACGTCAACACTGCAGCGTCCTTTCCATCGGTTGCGACAGTGCAGGAATAAGCGCGGAAAAATAATTTCGGCGTGATGGCCGTCACGCGCAATGCCGATTGCGGCCACCTAATCCTGTTCCTGCCACTTGAGCAGAAGGAAACAGGACCATGAACAGCATCACGAAAATTCTCGTCACCGCCACCGCGCTCGTTTCGGTTGGAACCGTCAATGCCGCCACGTTTGCCGAGGCCAAGCCGATGGTCAAAATCCCCACGAGCGGCATCAACCTGAAGACTGCGGAAGGACAGAACCGGCTCGTTCGCCTTACGCGTGCGGCGGCCCGCAAGGTCTGCTTCCTCGATAAGAGCCGCGAACTCGGCATCGCCATGCAGGAGAGGAAGTGCTTCCAGCGTGCTTTGGCCGAAGCCGAAGTTCAGATCGCGTCGCTTCGCAACCCGGGTGAACAAATTGCCCTTCGTGACGCGCGCTAGAACTAGCAGACAGATCCGGAACGGGTTCTGCCGAACGCTTCGGCAGGACCCTTTCCTGATTCTCCGAGCCCAGTTTGCGTTCGCCCCCGCAATCGCTACGCAGCTGTAAGCCCAAGGCCGGAAGACCGATGTCCGAAATTTTCTCACTGCGTCCAACGCTGCCGGCCATCATTACGGCAGCGCGTGCCGGCGCGCTCGACCATGCCAACCGACTGTTTCGCTTGGGCGGCTATGACGACCGTTTGGACGATCCGTCGGCGCTCGCGGTCAAGGGACGATTGCTCAAGGATCGCGCACTGCGCCTGCCTCCGGCCGAGCGTGTCGACGCACTCGTCAGCGCGGCCCGGGCCTATGCCGCCGCCGACGCGCTGGCACCGCAGCCCTATACCCGAATTAACACCGCCACGCTGACGTTCCTCGCTGGCGAGCGCGAGAAGAGCTGTGCCATTGCAAGGGAACTCCTTGCGTGGATCGGGCGAGCGGACGGTATTGCGGAAACGCCCTATTATCTTGCGGCAACCTGCGCCGAAGCGCTGCTGCTATGTGGCGATACGGCTGGCGCATCGACCGCCATGCGCACGGCGTTGCAACACGATCCCGACGGCTGGGCCGATCACGCTTCGACGCTTCGACAGCTCGCGCTGATCCTCGACGCGCAACGGGCAAGTCGCGACTGGCTTAACCCCTTCCGGCCGCCGCGCTCGCTCTATTTCGCGGGACATCTGGGCGTGGCTGCGGATAATGCCGCGTCACTTGTGTCAGCCATCGATGCGGTCCTGGCGACGGAACGTGTCGGCTTTGCCTTTGGCGCCCTGGCGGCCGGATCCGACATCGTTGTCGCCGAACGGATTCTTGTGCAGGGCGGCGAATTGCACGTCGTGTTGCCGACCGAAGTCGACGACTTCATCGCTCAGTCAGTGGCACCATTCGGCGCAATTTGGTTGCCAAGGTTCGACGCCTGCCTGAATGCGGCGACGTCGCTTCGCGCCACGGCCCAGGTCGTCGGGGGGTACGAGCCGCTGGCAACCCGCCTGGCCGCCGACGTGGCGATGGGCTCTGCGGTCCTCAACGCCAGCCGTCTCGAAAGCGAAGCGGTTCAGCTGGTCGTGATTGATGAGGGTGAAGGCGAGTTCGGTACGGGATCGGGAACGGCACGCGATGCCGGTGTTTGGGCCGCGACGGGACGGCGCCAGCACTGTATAAGATGGCCACGAAACGCAGACGTCGTCGCCTCGGCCAAAAAAGCGGGAACCGAAGGCCGCCGCGACCGCCGACTTGGCGCGATGCTCCATATTTCGTTCGACGGCATCGACGTGCTGAACGAGGCCGGCTTTGCCGAGGCGGTCGATACGGTTCTCATGCCCTTTCGCGCGCAGGCGGCGGCGGTGTCTCCACAGCCCGAAATCGTGCTGCCAGCGGGCAATGCCCGCATCGTCGCCTTTTCAACGCCGGCTGATGCCTGGCGTTTCGCAGCAGCGCTGCTTGCCTTGCCGGCGCTGCCCCGGCCGTTGCGGATCGCGGGGCATTATGCGCTCGCCCACTGGCTCGACCTGCCGCCGGCGCTTGTCGGTCGGGGCGTCACCGATCTTTCTGCGGTCGCGGCCTCCGCGCTGCCCGGAGTACTGACCGTCAGCTATGCGTTTGCCGCCTCGTTATTCGCAGGATGCAACGCCGCGCCTGTTGCCGAACATATCGGCGAAACCGGCGACATGCAGCTGTTCGCGATATCCTGAATCAATAGATAAGTTCCTCGAGGCGGTGCGGTGCGACGACCGTCAGCGACTCCTCGTCCCGCCGGATAATACCGCGTTTTTGCAAGGTGCTGATCGTTCGCGAGACGGTTTCACGTGTGCTTTGCACCGAGAGCGCGAAATTGCTCAGCACCGGCGCGGGCCGGATCGTCATCGCCTCGCCACTGCGTGCCTGGCGCAGCAATTCGGCATGGATGCGCCCCACGGCCGACAAAGTTGCCCCTTCAACCAGTCGCCGCGTCGTCAGGTTGAGCCGCGCGACCAGCATCCGCGACACGGCAAGGCCGATGCTCGCATAGTTGCTCATCAACGAAAGGAACACGGCGGTGGTGAACAGAGCTGCCCGTACCGCGTTCACCGCCGACACTTCTTCGCTTCCCTGAGTGGCACCCACCAGACCTGCTTCGCCGAAAAGGTCGCCCTCGCGAAAGTCATGCAGCATCACGATCCTGCCATCGACGGCATAGGCGATCATTCGCGCGTGGCCGCGGACCAGCAGATGGATATCGCCGTGCGATGCCCCCGGCTCGATGATGGTACTGCGCGTAGGGTAATCAACCAGGCGCGCGCGGCTGGCGACCAGAGCCGCCAGCTCGGGCTCGCAGGTGAACGCACGCAAGGCAATCGCGGCAACGTGTGCATCGACAGTGTGCAAATGTTCCCCTCCGGACCCGACGCATACGGCAAAATCATGCTGTCAGTCTAATGCGAAGACGGAAAAAGAGCGCAAATGGCGGAGCGGGAGGTTGCTCTTTTGTTCTCGTAAGAATTTGACTAAAAACAGTTAGTTATCGGCAAGTCGAGCCATAGCCCATAATCGCTCCCACCAGCTAAAGAGATGATACCGGGACATCCGCTACCGTCCGTTTGGCGGGTATGCTAGGAAGATATGGGACGCAACCTTGATACTCTTATCAACGACCTGCTATCCGCGCGTCGGGCACGGTTCGATGCTCGCGTTGACGACCTGATCGCTGCACAAGCAAGCGGATCGGGCCCCCGTACGGAACCAAGCCGTCAACGGGGCCTTCGTCCGTCGGAATTCGCGCCGGTTTCCGTGCCGGATAAATGCCTGTAGTTTCTAAAGGTTGGTTCAGTTCCTCCGGCCAATCGTGCCGGTAGATTGAAGTGCGCTGAGGCGTTGCGCGAGATTTGTAAACCCGCCGCGCGCCGCGACCTTCGAATTGACCGGGAGGTTACGCCTTCCCTATGAAGGGGAAAAGTAAAGCTCAAGGGGAAGTAATGGCGCGCGGACGACCAGCAAAGGCGGCAGACGCCGCGCCGAGCAGCACGTCGTTCGAAGCCCCGTTATGGGCAGCGGCGGACAAACTGCGCGGCAATATGGATGCCGCCGAGTATAAGCATGTCGCGCTTGGCCTTATTTTTCTGAAATTTATTTCGGACCGTTTTACCGAGCGGCGCGAGGAGGCGCTTGCCGATCCGGAGAGTGCCATTCTTGCTGACGAGCGCGATTGGTATGCCGCCGAAAGTGTCTTTTGGGTGCCGGAGGAGGCCCGCTGGGACTTTCTGAAGGCGAATGCGACAAGCGTCGATCCAACGATCGGAACGCTGATCGACAAGGCCATGCTCCTTATCGAAACCGAAAACCCGACGCTGAAGGGCGTGCTGACCAAAACCTACGCTCGTCCCGAACTCGACCAGACCAAGTTGGGGGAGGTCGTGAAGCTGTTTTCGGACCTTGCTTTCCGCGACGCGCATCATGGTCAGGACGTACTCGGTCGCGTTTATGAATATTTCCTGGGCCAATTCGCCATCGCCGAGGGCAAGCGGGGCGGGCAATATTATACGGCGGGCTGCGTTGTGCAGTTGCTGGTAGCTATGATCGAACCCTTCAAGGGGCGCGTGTATGACCCATGTTGCGGGTCCGGGGGGATGTTCGTTCAGTCCGAACAATTCGTTGAAGCGCACAATGGGCGGCGCAACGACATTTCTGTTTACGGCCAGGAATCGAACCCGACGACATGGCGGCTGGCAAAGATGAATCTGGCCATTCGCGGGATCGAAGCGAACCTTGGCAACAAATGGGCCGATACGTTCCGCGAAGACCTGCACCCCGGCCTCATGGCGGATTATATCCTTGCCAATCCGCCGTTTAATGACAGCGATTGGGGTCGTGATAGCCTCGAAAACGATACCCGCTGGCAGTTTGGCAAGCCGCCTGCGGGCAATGCCAACTTCGCCTGGGTGCAGCACTTCATCCATCACCTTGCGCCCAGCGGCATTGCGGGGTTCGTGTTGGCGAACGGGTCGCTGTCGAGCCAGCAATCGGGTGAGGGCGAAATCCGCAAAAGCCTTATCGAGCGCGATTTGATCGATTGTATCGTCGCGCTTCCGGGGCAGTTGTTCTCGACGACACAGATTCCCGTCTGCCTATGGTTCGTAGCGCGCGACAAGTCGAACGGGCTGGTGAAGGATAAGAAGCTGCGTGACCGGCGCGGGGCGACGCTGTTTATCGACGCGCGCAATCTAGGCCGCATGAAGACGCGTACCTTGAAGGAGTTCACCGCCGACGACATCGCCAAGGTGTCGGACACGTATCACGCGTGGCGTGAAAAAGGCGACCGGTACGCTGACGTAGCGGGCTTTGCGAAGTCGGTCAGCAATGCCGATATTTCCGCACAGAGCTTTGTGCTGACGCCGGGCCGCTATGTCGGCAGCGAGGCGCGCGAAGCGGATGCGGAGGCGTTCCCGGACAAGATGGCACGGCTGACCGCGACACTACAGGCGCAGATGGCGCAGGGTGCGGCGCTCGATGCCGAAATTCGTACCCAGCTGGCGAAGGTCGGCTATGGCTGGTGACGGACGGCCTTTGATGTCGCAATATGCGACATCAAGCGATCAGGCTTCGACATCACAAAATGTGATGTCGAACGCGGGAGCGGAGGGTCTAACTCTCTATCACTTTCGCGATCAGTCCGTCGTGCTTGATGCGGACGTTGCTACGTTGTTCGGTGTCGAGACGCGTGTGCTCAACCAGCAGGTCAAACGCAATTCCGACAAGTTTGGCGAGGATTTTGCCTTTCAACTGACAGCCGACGAAGTCGCCGTTTTGAAATCACAAAATGTGACCTCAAAGCGCGGGCGCGGCGGCAGTCAGTGGGCACCTTGGGTTTTCACCGAACATGGCGTCGTCATTGCCGCGACCGTCTTGAAATCCCCGCAGGCGGCGGCAGCCACCCGTTACATCGTGCGCGTCTTCGTCGAAGCGCGACGCAACCAAATTGCGGTGGCGGACGGGCGCAATACGCCATCGGTGATCGACGGTCAGGCCTTGTTACCGCAGGCGGGGGCGGCGCTGCGTGGTTCGATGCAAAAGGGCGAAACACTGATCGACCGGGCGCTGGCAACCATCGTTAACCCGCGCGAGGGAACGACGCTGCGTGACGAAGGGCAGGAAATCATCGCCGAGGGCGTCGGCTTTGTGAAGGAATGGCTGAAAAAGCCTGGAGCAGGCAATGACAAGATTGCCGCCGAGATCGCCAAGCTGATCGCCGAGCACGATGCTATTCGCGGCGAAACGCCGAGCGCGGGCGCGGAGGCGCGGATGAAGCTGCTCGCCGCGACCGCGCGCGAATTGCGCTTCGTGCTGTCCGCCGAGCGGGCGAAGGAAACCGGCAACATCGACGAATTCATGCAGGTGCTCAAAGAGCTGGGCGACGCTTAACGATGGCCGGAGACGCGCCCGCAGAGCTTTATGCTCCCGCATTCAATTTTGGCACGGAATTGGTGCCACTCGCGACCCTCGCCGACTGGTTCAACGGGTTGGCTTTCAAAAACATCGACTTTGCCGCTGACGGTCTGCCAGTCGTTAAAATAGCGGAGATAAAAGGTGGGATTTCAGAATCCACTAAGCGCACCAACGCGATATACGACCCTCGCGTAAAGCTTGCCGATGGCGATTTGCTGTTCTGCTGGTCAGGCCAGCCAGAGACATCGATCGGGACCTTCATTTGGTCGCAAGGCCCAGCGTGGCTGAATCAACACATCTTTCGCGTGCTGCCGAAACGAGGCATCGACCCGCGCTATTTCCATTTTTTGATGCTGTA
>JANMKS010000208.1:0-2695 GCA_031372155.1 Sphingomonas sp. | reverse complement strand
GATCCTCGCCGAGAAGCGCTTTCAACTCGCGAACGCACGGGCCAAGAGCAGCGAGGCGAATCGCGTCGGGCGTGTCTTTGATGGAAAGCGTCATCGACGCCGACAGGTGCCCTGCAACGCGCTCATACGCTGACCGGACGTGGGGCTGAACATCGACATTCGCAAGGTTTGCGAGCGTGAACACGCGCGTCAACGGCGCTGATGCCCGCCCATTGCCGATGACCGCCCAGACCAGCGCAAGAACATCGAGGTCGGGCGCGAGCGGACCGATGACATCAAAATCAGAGCCAAGGTGCACGAGCCCGTCTACTGCGACCGCGTGCAACGTCGGCTTCAGCCCATAGACGCCGCAATAGGCCGCCGGTATCCGGACTGATCCCAGAGTGTCGGTGCCAAGCGCCGCATCGACCAGCCCTGCCGCTACAGCCGCGCCGCTGCCACCCGACGATCCGCCGGGCGTGTAACCGTGGCGATGCGGGTTGTGGGTCCGCCCGTAAAACGCGTTGTCGGTGGTCGCGCCGAGCGCCGCTTCGTGCATGTTGAGGGTGCCAGGGATACGCGCACCGGCCGCGCGCACCTGTGCCACGACTACGGCATCGCTTTGTGCAATGACAGCGCGCCGCGTCCCCATGCCTGCCGTCCAGGGCAGCCCTTTGACGGCGATGTTCGATTTGATGCCGATGCTGAGTCCGGCCAACGGACCTTCGCCACCCACCGCCTGCGGGTCGAGATCGACGAAAGCGTTGTACGGATCGCGGATCAAAGTGCGCGCTCATCGATCAGGCGGATCGGCTTCTGGCGGCTGTCGATCTGGGTCGCCGCTGCGGTGCCGCCGGGATCGCACAGGGTGACGGCGACTTCGACGCCAAGGCCTTGTCGCAATAGAGCGGCTAGTTGACGGGGGTCGGTGCCTCCCCGTGACTCGATCGTCACCACTAGGTCGTCGCGCCCTTCGCTGCGGCGGAGGTGGCAGACATATTCGCCGGTCAGGTCGGCGCGGTTTTCGATGAGCGACGCAATCGCGTGCGGGAAGAGATTGATTCCACGCAGTTTTACCATGTTGTCGCTGCGCCCCTTGAAGCCTGCGATACGCTTGAATGCCAGCTCGCCGCGTCCCTGCAATTCATGCGTGATGTCGTGCGTATTGAACCGAATACAGGGCGCAATATCGTCCTTGAACAGGCAAGTGACGACCATATCGCCGGTTTCTCCCGCCAACACAGGTGTGCCCCTATCGACGTCGAGCAGTTCGAGATATTGCGCGTCTTCCCAGACGTAGAGGCCGTCACGGTCGGGCCCTTCGCCCGCAATACTGCCGGTGTCGCCGACGCCGTACCAGTCATAAGCTTTTGCGCCGTGCCACGCGGCTTCGGTTGCGGCGCGATCCTCGGTCCCCAGATGACCGATGATCATTTTCAGGTCGACGCGGTCGAACAGCTTTTCCGCCTCCGCCACTTCGGCGAGCTTGCGGATGTAGTCGACGAAGCCGACCATTACCGTGACACCGAAATCGGCCATCAGCGCGACTTGCGCGGCGCTGCGCGTCTCGATGCCGGTTCCCGCCGAAAGGAACAGCGAGCTGGTGAAATGCGTCACCGCCTCTCGAATATAGTGCCCGCCGTTGATCATCCCGTGGCCATAGACCGACTGCACGACATCGTGCGGCGCGAGGCCCATCCAGCGATACATGCGTCCCACGAGCAGGTTGGTGATCTCACGCCCCTTGGGGCCGAACAGTAGCGGCTGCGGGCGACCGGTGGTGCCGCTGGTCGTGTGGAAAACGACCGGCGCGTCCCCGCGGCCACCAAAATCGCCATAGGGCGGGTTGTCGGCGACGGAGGCCATCAGGTCGGTCTTGTCATAGACGGGAAGTTTGATGATGTCGTCGAGGGTGCGGATGTCGCCGGACTCGATGCCTTTTGCGCCCCAGAGCCGCTGATAAAACGGGATTTCCCAACCGCGCACCATCAACTTTGCGAACCGTGTTTCCTGCAATGCGCGGAGTTCGTCGCGCGACATGCGTCCGTAGGCCGCGGTCAGGTCGAGCGGATAGTCGGCCAGCATCTGGCGAATGTCGAAGGTTTCGAAGTAGGTCGGAAAAGTCATCGCGGTTCCGTGAAATAGGCGAGTGGATCGTCGAACAGACGGCGGTCGGAGATGTCGCCCGCGAGGACCATTGCGAGCTCGCGCTTGGCGTCGGACTGTTCGCGGGACAGCGGGCTTTCGGGGCTGCCGAGCGTTGCGGGGATGTCGATTGTTTCACCTCCGATGACGAGCCGTTGCGGCGAAAGCGCGTTCGGATCGGCGTTGTCATCGACCTCGATCGTTACCGATGCCGCCAACAGGATGATCTCGGGGTCGGCGAAGGTCTCAGGCGTGAAGCAACGCGGGTCGATATGCCCGTCGCGCAGCATCAATGCCGCGAGGAACGGCAGGCACAGGCGGGCATAGGCGGGCGTCATGTCCGTCGTCATCGGTCGACCGACGAGGCGCGCGACGAGCGGGGGGACATGGGCCTCGATTGTCGCCCCGGGGACACGAATTGCGTGGAGTTCTCCTAAAATACCGTGGCTCGCGCGGCCGCTTGGGTAGGGCTTGGTGCTGATTTCGCCGATGCGCCAGACGCGGCCGAGGTCGCGGGTGTAGCGCGAGAGGCTACCTTGGTCGATGAGCTTGAAGTATCCGAACGGCCCTT
>JANMKS010000154.1:0-2944 GCA_031372155.1 Sphingomonas sp. | reverse complement strand
TGCCACGCCTGTTATGCGCTGTCCGACGCAGGTTATGAGACGATCATGGTCAACTGCAACCCAGAGACTGTGTCGACCGATTACGACACGTCGGACCGGCTGTATTTCGAACCGCTGACTGCGGAGGATGTGCTCGAGATCCTGCATGTCGAGCAGAAGGCGGGGACGCTGAAGGGTGTGATCGTGCAGTTCGGCGGGCAGACGCCGCTGAACCTGGCAAAGGCGCTCAGCGAGGCGGGAATCCCGATCCTGGGAACCTCGCCGGCGGCGATCGACCTCGCCGAGGACCGCGAGCAGTTCGCGGCGCTCGTCACCAAGCTGGGCCTGCGCCAGCCCGACAACGGCATCGCGCGGAGCCGGGACGAGGCGATCGCGGTGGCGGAACGCATCGGTTATCCGGTCCTGATGCGGCCGTCTTTCGTGCTGGGCGGGCGTGCGATGGAGATCGTCGATACGCCCGCGCAGCTCGACAATTACATTGCGACCGCAGTGCGCGTATCGGGCGACGCGCCGGTGCTGATCGACCGTTACCTTCGCGATGCGGTCGAGGTCGACGTCGATGCGGTCGGCGACGGGACAGATGTGGTTGTCGCGGGGATCATGCAGCATATTGAGGAGGCAGGGGTGCATTCAGGCGACAGCGCGTGTTCGTTGCCGCCGTATAGCTTACCGCCCGAAATCGTTTCTGAAATTGCGCGCCAGACCGAGATGCTGGCCAAGGCATTGTCGGTACGCGGGCTGATGAATGTCCAGTTCGCCGTCAAGGATGCACAAGTCTACATCATCGAGGTCAACCCGCGTGCGTCGCGTACCGTGCCATTCGTGGCAAAGGCGACCGGCGCTGCGATTGCGAAGATCGCGGCACGCGTGATGGCGGGTGAAAAGCTCGTCGATCTGCCCAAGATGGGCGCGAGTGGGGATTTCGTAGCGGTCAAGGAAGCGGTATTTCCATTCGCGCGCTTTCCGGGCATCGACCCCGTGCTGTCGCCCGAAATGAAGTCGACGGGCGAGGTCATGGGCCTCGACCACGATTTTGCGACAGCCTTTGCCAAGGCGCAACTGGGGGCAGGAACCGTCCTGCCAAGCAAAGGTGCCGTGTTCGTGTCGGTCAAGGATAGTGACAAGCCGGTCGTTTTGCCCGGCGTGCGCATCCTTTCGGACCTGGGCTTCGAGATCGTCGCAACCGGCGGGACTGCGGATTTCCTTGAGCGCGAGGGGCTGGCTGTCACGCGCGTCAACAAGGTGGCGCAGGGGCGGCCGCACATTGTCGACCGGATCAAGGATGGCAACGTGCAGCTGATCTTCAACACCACCGAAGGTTGGCAGAGTTTGAAAGATTCCAGCGAGATCCGAAAGTCGGCACTGACAGGGCGAATCCCCTCGTTCACAACCGCGGCAGCCTCGGTCGCGTCGGCTCAGGCGATTGCTGCGTTGCGGGAGCGCGGCCTTGAAGTCGCGTCGCTCCAGTCTTATCATGAACGGCTGGCACGCTGACCCCACAGCATGAAGGATTGTGCCTCCGTGACGCGGGGGCCGCATTGTATTTGGCAGGGAAAAGGGAATTATGGCGACTGTCGACAAGATGCCGATGCTGGCCGAGGGGCAGAAGATGCTCCTTGCGGACCTGTCGCGCCTGAAGGCCGAGCGGCCCGAAATCATTGATTCGATCGAGGAAGCACGGGCGCACGGCGACCTTTCGGAAAACGCCGAATACCATGCGGCAAAGGAACGTCAGGGCCAGGTCGAGGCGATGATCGGCGATATCGAATCGAAGCTGAGCCGGGCGATGGTCATCGATCCCGCGGCGCTTTCGGGAGACAAGATCGTGTTCGGCGCGACGGTGACGTTGCTCGACGAGGACGACAAGCCAATCACTTACCAGATCGTCGGCGAGACCGAGGCCGATGCCAAATCAGGCCGTATCTCGTATAATTCGCCGCTTGGCCGCGCTCTGATCGGACGGCGCGTCGACGAAGAAGTCGAAGTGACGGTCCCGTCGGGCGACAAATATTATCAGGTGTCGAAAATCGAGTTCATCTGAGGTGGTTCTGGCTGCGCAGGCGCGGCTGACCTTCGCAATTGCAGCGACAACGGCGGTCGCGTTTGTCGTCGCGCGGCTGGCATATCCCGGCGATTTGGTCGCCGAGCAGGCGGGCTTCATTCCGTTGCGCGTGTTTGCGACCGGGGCAGGATATGTCGTGCCCGCGTGGCTGACACCGCTGACGGCGACGCTGGCGCACGGCGGCTGGGCACACCTTGGCTTCAACATGCTGATGCTGGTCTATTGCGGGCAGGCGGTCGAGAAAGTCCTGGGGCCGTGGCCGGTGGCGGTGCTGTATCTTGTTGGTGCGTACCTTGCGGCGGCGGGGCAGTATCTCGTCGATCCGGGCTCGCCGGTGCCGATGATCGGTGCGAGCGGCGCGATATCCGCGGTGCTTGCGGTTTATGCGCTGCTGTTCGGACGCAATGAGGTCAAGCGGTTTGGGCCGATCCCGTCGCACTGGATGCGCGCGCTGTGGCTCGCTGTGGCGTGGACCGCGGTTCAATGGCTGGTCGGGGTGGCCACGAGCGGCGACGGGCAGGGCATCGCGACGGCGGCGCATGTCGGCGGATTTCTGGGTGGACTGGCGCTGGCGCGGCCGCTGCTCGCATGGCGATATCGCGGAGCTTAATTCCCGGGCTTGGCCAGCATGTCGGGTTCAAGAAGCCGATGCAGGTGGGCGACGACGAATCGCATTTCCGCATCGTCGACGGTGCGCTGCGCCGCGCTGCGCCATGCCTTCTCGGCCGCTTTATAATCAGGGTAGATGCCGACGACCTGAATCGTTGAGTCGTCGAATTCCAAAGTGCGCGGGTCCTTAACTCGACCGCCGAAGACTAGGTGCAACTTGCTCATGGTCGCGTGCTATTAATGACACGCGACCTGTTTTGCCATGCGGATTTA
>JANMKS010000134.1:0-1987 GCA_031372155.1 Sphingomonas sp. | reverse complement strand
ATCGGCGCGTGCGCGCAAGCACGCATCGCCACCATCAATGCAAAGCCGCATGCAGCGGGGCCATCATCGACGCTGACGGCGTAAAATTCATGCTGGGCCGCGCGCATCAGCCCCCCCTGCAAGCGTCCGTCGACCTGCCTTTCCCCGAACGACACCAGCGGATGTGCGTCGTTACTCCTGCGGGTATGCGGCGCAGGCAATGCAGTAAGGTGAGGGCGAGCGACGGCGCGAATCATACGTGTTCCTATTATGTTCTTATAGGAATCGAAGACCGTGAGTCGTCAAGGGCTGATGGTCGCTAACACTTCCTTCGCATCTCCCCGCTACGCCGCAGGCGATGTTTCGGCCCACGATCGTTCCACGCCCGACAGAGGGCGGTCGCCGCGCCACCGGCGACATCCCCGATGCGCTGCGCGGTGTGTTGCATCACGAGGCTCTCGCGCGCGACCTCGGCATCGATCCCAAAGCCGGGCACAAGCCTCCGCCTGCGCCCCGTTCAGCGATCGGCGCAGGTACTTTGATCGGTATCCTCTTTTTGACCTTCCTCATGTTTGCCACCATCCTCACTGTTCTGCTGTGGCGTGATGGACGTCTTTCCACGCTGTTTCCCGCGGAGCCCAAGCCCGTCGCGCATGGCCCAAAGACTGACTGGATGCTGAGCGGTCATGCACCACGTACAGAGGACAAGGCCGTGGCCAGTTCCAACTCGATGCTCCCAGCAGCAACGCCCGTCGGCCCGCAAGCTTCGCAGGACTCCGAAGACGAGACGATTGAAACCGACGCGGAATAGCTTGATGCTTTGACCGCTTGCCCGAACCGGCAATGCGGCTAATCTCCGGCCATATTCGGGTCAGGAGAGTTATATGTTTAAATTTGAAGCGGCTTCGTCGCGCCGCAGTTTTGTCGCCGGACTGGCGGCAAGCACCGCAGCGGTCGCCACACCCTCCGCTCTTGCCGCAGCAACGCGCAAGCGGAGCGCCACGTCGCCACTGGATGCGACCCTTGCCGATTTTGCCGACGAACTTCTTGAACTTTCGCCGCGTACCGCGACCGGCCTCGGCCTCGATACGGGCAAGCACGCATCGCTTCGCGCCAAGCTCACCGATGCCGGGCCGGAGGGGCGTGCAAGGGCGCTCGCGCAGATGTCGTCGATGCACGCGCGACTTGCCAGGATCGATCGCGCCCGGCTCACGCCCAAACAACAACTGCAATATGATACGGTCGATTACGCGGTCGCCCGTGGTCAGGATGGTGCACGCTTTGCATACGGAGGAGGCGCATTTGACGGCTTCAACGGCGGTGCCCAGCCCTATGTCGTCACGCAACAGAACGGCGCGATCACCGATGTTCCCGAATTCCTGAATTCGCAACACCCGCTCAAGACCGCAAGCGACGCGGAGGCCTATCTGATGCGGGTCGCGGCACTCGCCCGCGTCCTCGATCAGGAGAGCGAGCAGTTGAAGGAGGATGCGGGCAAGGGCGTCGTGCCGCCCAGCTTCATCGCGGCCAAGGCGCTTAGCCAGCTTCAGGGATTTCGTGCGGTTTCCGCGTCCGATCAGCCGATGGTCGCTTCGCTCGTCAAGCGTACGAAAGCCGCAGGGATCGCGGGCGACTGGGCGGAACGGTGCACCAACGCCATCGAAAGCATCGTCTATCCTGCGCTTGATCGCCAGATTTCGACATTCGCCGATACGACTCGTTCGGCGCCTGAGGTGGCCGGGGTCCAGCGGTTGCCCGATGGCGGTGCCTATTATGCCTATGGCCTTCGCCTCGGCACAACGACGACGACGAGTGCGGACGAGATCCACCGCATCGGCATGGCTCAAAATGCCGAGATAAAGGCAAGGATAGACGCCATCCTGCGGTCGCAGGGAATGACCAAGGGGACCGTCGGCGAACGCGTCGTTGCGCTCAACAGCAACCCTGAATTCCTGTTTCCCAATACCGACGCCGGACGCGAACAGCTCATCGACTTCATTCGCGGCAA
>JANMKS010000081.1:0-1854 GCA_031372155.1 Sphingomonas sp. | reverse complement strand
GTCGGTCTCAATCAGCAGCCGGTCTGCGGGAATGCGCGCTGCCGTCGCCTGCAATTCCTTCGCGTTCTTGAAAGTCAGGATCCCTGAAATGGAGATATAGAAACCCATATCCAGGGCAATGTCGGCGAAAGCGTCCGTAGCCGTGAAGCAGTGAATAACCCCGGTGAATGCCCCCTTCCCCATTTCATCGCGGAGTATCTCGGCAGTATCCTCCTCAGCGTCGCGGGTGTGGACGATCAACGGAAGGCGTGCGTCCCGCGCTGCGACGATGTGACTGCGAAAGCTCTCACGCTGCCGGGCGCGATCGCTGTGGTCATAATAATAGTCCAGTCCGCTTTCGCCGATGCCGACGATGCGAGGATGGGTGGCGCGGTCGACGAGCCTGGCGGTATCGACAGCGGGATGTGAGTCCGCCTCGTGCGGGTGAATGCCGACCGATGCCCACACATCGGCGTGGCGCTGGGCAACCCCGACGACATCGTCCCACTCACTCTCTCGCGTCGAGATATTAAGCATCGTCGTAACGCCAGCCGCACGGGCGCGTTCGAGCACCGCCTCCTGATCCTCGACCAAGCCCTTGTAATTCAGATGACAATGCGAATCGACAAACATCAGCCTGTGACTTCCAGACGGGGGAATACGCCGGAAGGTGGAGGCAGCGACTGCCCGCTTACCAGCCGATCGTAGCGTTCGTTGCGATTGCTTGGAGCCTTGCGGCCAAGCAATTCCAGCATCCGGGTACTGCCCTCAGGAATCGCCCAGTAAACCATGATCGAAAGGCGTCGAATGGCTTCGGCCGAATAATAGAGGACTGTGTCGGCAAGCGCCGGATCGGTCTTGCGAAGCGCCCAAGGTGCCTGGGCAGCAAAATAGGCATTGGCGGCGGACATGCCTTCCCACAGAGTTTCAAGGGCACCGTTGAGGTCAAGATTGCTTTCAACCATGACCTCAGCAGCTGCCGCAAGAAGGTCCAACTGTTGCAAAAGAGCATTGCCTTCGGCATGCTCGGCCGCCGGCTCGGGCACCCGCCCGTCGCAACTCTTGGCGATGATCGACAGGCAGCGCTGTCCCAAATTGCCGAAGTTATTAGCGAGGTCGGCATTGACCCTGGTGACGATCGCCTCTTCGCTGTAGCTCCCGTCATTGCCAAAGCTGACTTCGCGGAGCAGGAAGTAACGCAGCGCATCAACGCCAAATGCTTCGGCCAGCGCGATGGGGTCGACGACGTTCCCGACCGATTTCGACATCTTCTCGCCGCGGTGAAGCAGGAAGCCGTGTCCGAAAACCTGTTTCGGGATCGCAAGGTCGGCCGACATGAGAAACGCAGGCCAGTAAACCGCATGAAAACGGACAATGTCCTTGCCGATGAGTTGCAGGTCGGCGGGCCAGAACTTCGCCATGTCATCAGCCGTATCGGGATAGCCTAGGCCGGAAATGTAGCATGTCAGCGCGTCGAGCCAGACATACATAACGTGCTCGGGTGAACCCGGCACCTTCACGCCCCAGTCGAAGCTGGTCCGCGAAACCGACAGGTCGTTAAGACCGCCCTCGACGAAGCGGATCACTTCATTGCGACGGCTTTCGGGCCGGATGAAGTCCGGATTGGCAGCAAAATAATCGAGCAATGGCTGCTGATACCTCGACAACCGGAAGAACCAGGTTTCCTCGGTCGTCCATTCGACTGGCGTACCTTGCGGAGACAGTTGGACGCCGTCCTGCCCCTCGATCAGCTCTTTCTCGTCATAATAAGCTTCGTCGCGGACTGAGTACCAACCTTCGTACCGGTCGAGATAAAGGTCGTCCTTGGCGGCCATGGCGGCCCAGATTGCCTGGCTGGCGCGGTGATGACCTGCT
>JANMKS010000054.1:0-7858 GCA_031372155.1 Sphingomonas sp. | reverse complement strand
GAAAACGGCGTCTTTGTCGATGCCGCGCAGGAACTCGTACAAAAGGCCGTGCCACAGCCATTGTCGAAGGATCGCGATCTGGCGTTTCTCAAGGCGCAGGAAACACTGGTCGCGCTCGGCATTACCGGCATTGCCGACATGGGCACATCGGGCGCAGACTGGATGGCATATCGCCGGGCCGGCGACGGTGGACGACTGCAAATCCGCATCTTCGGCTATTCGAGCGGCATCGAGCCCATGCTTGCGATCGCGGGCGGTGAGCCGACGCCCTGGCTTTACGGCGACCGGCTTCGTCTGGGCGGGGTGAAGCTTTATGCCGACGGTGCGCTCGGGTCGCGGGGCGCTTGCCTGAAGCGTCCCTATGCCGATGCGGCCGGGCAAAGCGGCCTGTGCTTCCTGGACGATGCCAAGCTGCGCAACCTTATGAGCCGCGCGGCGATGGACGGCTTTCAGGTCGCAGTGCACGCCATTGGCGACCGGGCCAATGCACAGGTGCTCGACGCGATCGACGAGCTGTCGCTGACCTACAAGGGCGACCGGCGCTGGCGCATCGAGCACGCGCAGATCGTCGATCCGGTCGACCTGCCGCGCTTTGGCAGGAACGGGATCATTGCGTCGATGCAGCCCGTTCACCAGACGAGCGACCGGACGATGGCAGAGGCTCGCTTGGGTCCGGATCGGCTGACAGGAGCCTATGCCTGGGCGACGATGCTGAAGAACGGCAGCCGCCTTGCCTTCGGGTCCGATGTCCCGGTCGAAAGTGCCAACCCTTTTCCCGGCATAGCCGCCGCGATCACCCGCGAGGGGCCGGACGGCCAGCCGTTCGGCGGCTGGCAACCGCAAGAGCGCGTTTCGCGCGAAGTCGCACTTGCGGGCTTCACGACAGGCGCTGCCTATGCCGCGTTTGCCGAAGACCGCGTCGGACGCCTTGCCCCCGGCTACCGCGCCGATTTCATACTCGTCGATCACGATCCACTGCTCAGCACACCCGTCGAGGTGCGAGGAACCGTGGTCGAGGAAACATGGATTGGCGGCATCCGGGTTTATCGGCGGACCGCAAAGTAAAAGAGGCACTGGGAACACGCGACGATCCGTTTCGAGACTTTCCCCGGATACGATTTCGCTCCCTGTCATCCGGAACGAACGGGGTGTCGAGGTGGCTGAAGCCGCGATCAGCGCGTTCGCGTCAAAGCCGTGAGCGTGTCCACGGTCAGCACCTGCGGCAGGATCTCGGGCTCCGCTGCGGCCGGGCGGTAATACAGGTAAAGCGGCACGCCCGACCGTCCCTGCGATGCAAGAAAGCGGCTGATCGCAGGGTCGCCCCGTGTCCAGTCACCGACCAGAGTGACCACATTCGCCTTGGAAAATGCATTTGCCACTTCGGTGCGGTCGATCGCGACCCGCTCATTGACCTTGCAGGTCAGGCACCAGTCGGCGGTGAAAAAGACGAACACGGGTCGATTGCCCTTGCGTAGCGCGTCGAGCCGACTTTGCGAGAAGGGCTGCGATGCCAGCGCATCGACCGATCCTGCTGTTGCGTTCGCGCACGGAACAGGCATTGCGAGAATCCCGGCTACAGCCGCCACGACCAGCGCCGCTGTCGCGATTGGAAAGGCGAAACGCCCTGCGCGTTGCCGCGACCCGGCCCACCACAGTCCGAGCGCCGCAAGCAACGCCGCTGCAAGGCCGGTCACGACCGCATCCGCCCCCGCCTGTCGGCCCAGCAACCAGGCAAGTCCCAATGCCGTCACGAACATGGGAACGCTCAAGACGCGGCGTAGCGCCTCCATCCAGGCACCGGGTTTTGGCAAGCGGCGGCGCAGCGCGGGGACGAATGCGAGCAGCAGGAACGGCAGCGCGAGCCCTATGCCCAGCCCCGCGAATACGCCCAGCGCTGCGGCGACGGGCAGGACGAGCGCAGCGCCCAGTGCGGCACCCATGAACGGTCCGGTGCACGGCGTCGCAATGAACGCCGCGAGCGCACCCGTCAGAAAGCCGTTGCCACCGGTCGCGATGCCGCCGCCGATACTCGGCAATTCGAATAGCCCGGCAAGATTGAACGCGATTCCCACCACCAGCAACAGAAGAACCACGATGACGCGCGGATCCTGCAACTGAAACGCCCAGCCGATGGCGCTTCCGCCCGCTCGAAGCGCTAGGATAGCGCCGCCCAGTGCCAGGCAGACGGCGATCGCCCCTGCGGCATAAGCGAGAGCGTCGCGTCGCGCCGCGCCTTCGTCGACCCCCGCTTTGGCAAGGCTGAGCGCCTTCAGGCTGAGGATCGGGAAGACGCATGGCATGACGTTCAGGAGCAAACCGCCAAGGACGGAACCGCCGATGGCGAGCAGGATCGCAGCGAGATTGCCGGTGCCGTCTGCGGTTTGAAGCGGCGTTCCGTCCGCCGGCACGACGCCGGGCGAGGCGGCGATGCTCACGCCGCGTCCGTTACCGAGCGACAGCACGCCCGCAACCGGCACTGCCGTCGTTTGGGGAGCGGACAGCGCAACAATCAGCGTGTCGCCGGCACGCGTGAATCGCTGCGGCGCTGCGTCGGCCAGCAGGCCCGACGCGAGTGGAAAAAAATGCGGTTCAGCTAGCGCAGCACCTGCCGGAAAGGGGACCGACAGCCTCAGCTGACCGTCGTTACGCGCGAAGGTCGCGGTCGAACCGAGCGGCGCAGGGAGCCTGGCGCGATAACGGTCGATCGTCGCCCCATTGTCCAGGATGCCGTTGCCGATCTTTAGGTTCAGCGCAAACGACCCCTTTTCGGGCACGCAAACCTCGTCTGTGCAGGCCAGCCATTCGGCATTCAGGCGAACCGGCAAATCCGCCCCCGGCGGCAAGTCGGACGGCACCTTCAGCGAGAGCAGCAGCGCATGGTCGCTTTCGAACACGTAGTTCATCAGCCCCGCCACGGTGAGTGTGGTCGGGACGGGGAATTGCGGCGTGCCTATGCTTGCGCGCCTTGGCAACATCCAAGTCAAGCGGGGCGCAAAACCGGCTTCTCCCGGGTTCGACCAATACCCGTGCCAGCCCTTATCGGTCCGCATTTCAAGCGCAATCGTCACTGTCGAACCGGACGCCGGCGCAGTGCTTTCCGCGATGAGGCGCGGCTGTATGTGCGTTTGTGCAAAGGCGGGCAACGCGATCAGCGCCAGCAATGCCGTCACCAGCCTGAAACACAATGCGACCATGCGAGACTCCGCCCAACCAATCCGTCTAATACGGGCGATAACGGGCACGGGATACGGGAGATGTTGATGAAGATTCGCCGCTTGCTTGGGGCCGGAATCCTGATGTGGGCGACCGTCGCGCCAGCGCAATCGCCCGAAAAGCCGAAGCTCATCGTGGCAATCGCGGTCGATCAGTTCTCCGCCGACCTGTTCGCCGAATATCGCGCGCACTTTACGGGCGGCCTCAAGCGGTTGAGCGAAGGCGTCGTATTTCCCAGTGGCTATCAAAGCCATGCAGCGACCGAGACATGCCCGGGGCACTCGACGATCCTGACCGGCGTCCATCCCGCCCGCACGGGAATTATTGCGAACAGCTGGATCGACCAGAGCGTCGCGCGGGCGGACAAGACCGTTTATTGTGCCGAAGACGAAACGCTCGGCAGATCGAGCCGCTCGGCCGATTACGTGCCCTCGGTCGTTCACCTGTTGGTGCCGACGCTTGGCGACCGCATGAAAGATGCCGACCCGCGCAGCCGCGTCGTGGCCGTGGCGGGCAAGGACCGCGCGGCGATCATGATGGGCGGGCACAAAACCGACGCGATGTGGTTCCTCAATCCGCGCGACTTTGCGACCTTTGAAACGCTGCGCGACAGTCCGCCGTCACCCGCCGCGACCCGCGCGAACGCAAACATCGCCCGCACCTTGTCGAGGGCGGTTGCGCCGATGAAGCTCTCGCCGTTCTGCACGACACGGTCGCGTGCGGTCGCAATCGGAAGCGCGAAATCGGTCGGGGACGGCCGCTTTGCGCGCGCCGCCGGGGACAAGAAGTCATTCCGCGCCTCGCCCGAATCCGACGCGGCGGTAATCGCGCTTGCGACCGACCTCATCTTCGACATGCGGCTTGGCAGGGGCGAAGCGACCGACCTGATCGCCATCGGCGCGTCCGCGACCGATTTCGTCGGTCACACCTTCGGCACCGAAGGCAGCGAGATGTGCCTGCAGTTGACGGCACTCGACGCCGCGCTGAGCAAATTGTTCGCGCGGCTCGATGCGGCCAGGATTGATTATGCCGTGGTGCTGACGGCGGACCACGGAGGACATGACGCCCCCGAACGCAACGATGAGAACGCGGTGCCAGACGCGCAGCGGGTCACGCTGGCGCTCAATCCCAAGGCGATAGGGGAGGCGGTCGCGCGCGACCTGGGATTGACGGGATCGGTCCTCGCTGCTGCGGAACCGGCGGGAGATATCTGGATCGACCGATCGGTCCCGGCGGCGAAGCGCGCAGCGGCGATTGCCCGAACCAAAGCAGCGTTCCTCAGCAATTCGCAAGTCGAGGCAGCGTTTACCGCCGCAGAGATTGCCGCGACGGCCATTGCCACCACCCCGCCCGAAACCTGGACCCTGATCGAGCGCGCGCGCGCTTCCTTCGACCCGCGTCGCTCGGGCGACCTGCTCGTCATGCTCAAGCCGCGCGTGACGCCGATCCCGGTGGAGGTCGCGTCGGCAAGCTATGTCGCGACTCACGGCAGCCCCTGGGATTACGACCGCCGCGTGCCAATCCTGTTCTGGCGACGTGGGCTTGCGGGCTTCGAACAGCCCAACAGCATCGATACGGTCGACATCGCACCGACGCTGGCGTCGCTGGTCGGCCTGCCGGTTGCGGCAGGCGAAATGGACGGGCGATGCCGCGACCTGGTTGCGGGGGCGGGCACCAACTGTCCTTGACGGACTGGCTGCGACGCCGTCACCCTATTGCACTTGCGCGCTCGTCCCTACATGGCAATGCAGCAAACCCGCGTCAGGACAGTTGAAGCAAGATGGCCGAATTCCTCCTTCCCGCCAACAGCAAGATCCGGCCGAACGGCGAGGTGCACAAGGTCCAGGGCGCGACGCGGGTGAAGCAGTTCAAGATTTACCGGTATGATCCCGATAGTGGCGAGAACCCCCGCTACGACACTTTCGAAGTCGACCTCGACACGTGCGGACCGATGGTGCTCGACGCGCTGATCAAGATGAAAGGCGAGCAGGATTCGTCGCTGACATTCCGCCGTTCCTGTCGAGAGGGGATTTGCGGGTCGTGCTCGATGAATATCGACGGTCGCAACGGCTTGGCGTGCACGACCGCGATCGAGGACATCAAGGGCGAAGTGCGGATCACACCGCTGCCGCACATGGACGTCATCAAGGACCTCGTCCCTGACTTCACCCATTTCTACGCGCAATATTCGAGCATTCAGCCGTGGCTGAAGACGGTGACGCCGACTCCGTCAGGACAGGAACGGCTGCAAAGCCCCGAAGATCGCGCGAAGCTCGATGGCCTCTACGAGTGCATCCTGTGCGCGTGCTGCTCGACCGCGTGCCCGAGTTACTGGTGGAACAGCGACAAATTCCTGGGGCCGGCCATCCTGCTTCAGGCGTATCGCTGGCTGGCGGACAGTCGCGACGAGATGACGGGCGAGCGGCTCGACGAGCTCGAGGATCCATTCCGGCTGTATCGCTGTCACACGATCATGAATTGTGCGAACGTGTGCCCGAAGGGGTTGAACCCGGCAAAGGCGATTGCCGAGATCAAGAAGATGGCGGTGGACCGGGCAGTCTAGTCCGGTGTCGGACGAAGCCGCTTTCGCGTTCGGCGAAGACCCCGATCATCCCGGCTGGTACAGCTGGCGGCTCAAGGACAGCAGCCGCTACAACGCTTTCCTCGGCAAGCTCATCGTCAGACGTGAAGGGGAAATCGCGCGTGTCCGCATGTTCCCGACGCGGGCGCACACCAATTTGCAGGACTCGATTCATGGCGGCACGACGATGGGCTTTGCCGACGTCGCGCTGTTCGCGGCAGCGCGCATGCTTGGCCTGATCGAAGCGGGTAGCGCGGTCACGCTCGAAATGACGTTCCAGTTCATCGGCACCGGCACGACGGAAAGACCGCTTGACGCCGAAGTCGAGCTGCTCCGCGAAACCCGCCGCATGATCTTCATGCGCGGCCTCGTGGTGCAGGAGGATAACCGGATCGCCTCGTTTTCCGGAACAATCCGAAAGAGCGTGGGCAAGGGCATCGTCGGAACGTGAAGGTTCTCGATCGCTATCAATCGCTGGTCGCGGGCGGAGAGTTGCGCGCGGACCCTGTTCAGGAGGTTACGGCGAAGCGGCTCGGCCGCCTGCAAACAGAGCTGGAGGCGGTCCCTCCGCGAGGCAGCATATTGTGGCGGTTGGGCAGGGCGAGGCCCGTACCGCCCAAGGGCATCTACCTGTGGGGCGGCGTGGGTCGCGGCAAGTCGATGTTGATGGACCTGTTCTACGACTGCCTTGAGATCCGGCGAAAGCGCCGAGTGCATTTCCACGAGTTCCTGATCGAGGTTCACGACCGTCTGCGTCACGCGCGCATGAAAGAGGCGGGTGATCCGATCGCACCGACCGTCGCCGCAATTGCCGAGGAAACACGCTGTCTGGCTTTCGACGAGATGGTGGTCAACAACAGCGCCGACGCGATGATCCTTTCGCGCCTGTTCACCGGCCTCCTCGATGCGGGCGTGACCGTCGTGACGACGTCGAACCGCGCGCCGTCCGACCTGTACAAGGACGGGCTGAACCGCGAGCATTTCCTGCCCTTCATCGCTGCTGTCGAACAACGGCTCGACGTCATCGCGCTGAATGGTCCGACCGATTACCGGATGCAGCGCATGGCGGGAGTCACAACCTGGCATGTGCCGAACGGGCCGGAAGCGACCGCCGCCGTGCGCGAAGCGTTCTTCAAGCTGACCGACTACCCTCCGGAGGACGCAGTGCATGTGCCGACGGCAGACATCGACCTTGGTGGCGGACGAATGCTGCATGTGCCCAAGAGCCTGAAGGGCGTCGCTGTCTTCAGCTTCAAACGCTTGTGCGCAGAGGCGCGGGGCGCACCCGACTATCTCGCCATTGCGCGCCGCTATCACAGTGTTTTCGTCGTCGGCATCCCCAGACTCGGCCCCGAAAGTCGTAACCAGGCCGCGCGTTTCGTCACGCTCGTCGACGCTCTGTATGAGCACAAGGTCAAGCTGATTGCGACCGCAGACGCCGGACCGGCCGCGCTCTACGAAACCGGAGACGGCCGCTTCGAATTCGAACGTACCGTCAGCCGCCTCATCGAAATGCAGAGCCGCGACTATCTTGCAGAAGGGCACGGATAGGTTAGCGTGCAACCGATGAGCTGGGGCAATCGGGCATTGACTGTGGCCGCGTTGGCGTTTGCGCCGCTGCCAGCATGGGCAGGTCCGCCCTATGAGACCGACGATCCCCAGCCAACCGATCGCGGCCGGTGGGAAGTTTACGCATTTGCCAGTCGCGAGGGCGCCTCGGACGACATCGGCGGCGGTTACGGCCTCGATCTGAACTATGGTCCGGTCGACGGCGTACAACTGACCGCGACGTTGCCAATCGCTTATGCAAACGGCGTCGGGTCGGCAGCGGGCGACCTCGAACTCGGGATCAAATACCGCTTCATTCACAACGAAGCGTCTGGGATCGACGTCGCAATTTTTCCGCGCGTCATCCTGCCGACGGCAGGGCGGGGGTTCGGCACAGGCCGCGCGTCGGTGCTGCTGCCAGTCTGGGCGCAAAAGAGCTTCGGTCCCTGGGCGCTGTTCGGCGGGGGCGGATACTTGATCAATCCGGGAGTTGGCCAGCGTGACTTTGCGACCGCG
>JANMKS010000045.1:0-3294 GCA_031372155.1 Sphingomonas sp. | reverse complement strand
GCACCTTGATGCACTGGACGCGCTTCGCGCCGCTGTTATCCGCGACGTCGAGATTGGACTGCATCTGGATCATTACGCGTTATCCTCGACGCCGGTGTCGGCCACGCCGCCACCGTCGATGACTTTCCAGGTCTTCAGCTTCGACAACGGCGCGCATTCCTCGATGCGGACTGTCTGACCGAGCTTGAAAACATTCGCCTCGTCATGGGCGTGATACTTCTTCGTGCGGCGGATGATCTTGCCGTACAGAGGGTGCTTCACCTTCCGTTCGACATTGACCACCACGGTCTTGTCACCCTTGTCGGAGACAATGACGCCGGTGAGAACGCGCTTTGGCATCGTTCGGCTTCCTTACTTCGCGGCTTCGGACGTGCGTGACGTCTGAAGCGTTTTGATCTGGGCGATGGTGCGGCGCACCTCGCGGACACGGCTCGGCTTTTCGAGCTGATTGGTCGCAGCCTGAAAACGCAGGTTGAACGCCTCGCGCTTCAGTTCGCCAAGCTGACCCGACAGTTCGTCGTCGGTCTTGACCTTCAAATCGCCAATTTTGGCCATCATTCGGCTCCCAGATGCGAGAAGTCACCCAGGCGGGCAACGACCTTGGTCTTGATCGGCAGCTTTTCCATCGCGCGGCTGAACGCCATCGCAGCGATCGGGCCCGGCACACCGTCGAGCTCGAACAGGATGCGGCCCGGCTTCACGCGCGCGGCATGATATTCGATCGCGCCCTTGCCCTTGCCCATGCGGACTTCGGCAGGCTTGGCCGTGACCGGCACGTCAGGAAATACGCGGATCCACAAACGTCCCTGACGCTTGATGTGACGCGTGATCGCGCGACGCGCCGCTTCGATCTGGCGTGCAGTGATGCGGTCGGGCTCAAGCGCCTTCAGGCCATAGGACCCGAAGTTCAGCTGCGTGCCGCCCTTGGCATCGCCGTGAATCTTGCCCTTGAAGGTCTTGCGGAACTTCGATTTTTTCGGTTGCAGCATTTCGGATATTCCTTAGCGGCGATCGTCGCGCGCGGGGCGAACGCCCGACGTCTGCGCTTCGAGCATCAGGCGTTCCTGCGACAGCGGATCGTGACCCAGGATTTCACCTTTGAAGATCCAGACCTTGATCCCGCAGACGCCGTACGCGGTGTGCGCTTCGGCATCGGCATAATCGAGGTGCGCGCGCAGCGTGTGGAGCGGAACGCGGCCTTCGCGATACCATTCGGTCCGCGCGATTTCAGCACCGCCAAGGCGACCGCCGCAATTGATGCGGATACCTTCTGCACCCAAGCGCATCGCCGACTGCACCGCGCGTTTCATGGCGCGACGGAATGCAATACGGCGCTCGAGCTGATCGGCGATACCCTGTGCGACGAGCTTTGCGTCGATTTCGGGCTTGCGGATTTCAACGATGTTCAGCGACACGTCGGACGAGGTCATCGACCCTATCGTCTTGCGCAGCGCCTCGATATCCGCACCCTTCTTGCCAATGATGACACCGGGACGCGCGGCATAGATCGAGATGCGGCAGAGCTTCGCCGGACGCTCGATCACGACCTTCGAAATCGCGGCTTGCGGCAGCGTCTTCATGATGTGCTTGCGGATTTTCAGGTCTTCCAGAAGCAAGCGGCCATAATCGGCACCTTCCGCATACCAGCGGCTGTCCCACGTCCGGTTGATCTGGAGCCGAAGCCCGATCGGATTCGATTTGTGACCCATATTAGGCTTCCTGATCCTGAACTTCGCGCACGACGACGCGCAGGCGGCTGAATGGCTTGACGATCTGTGCCGAACGACCGCGCGCACGGGTGGCGAAGCGCTTCATCGACAATCCCTTGCCGACGCTGGCTTCGACCACGACGAGGCTGTCGACATCGAGATTGTGATTGTTTTCCGCATTCGCAATTGCCGACGCTAGGCACTTACGAACGTCGATCGCCATGCCTTTGGTCGAGAACTGCAGAATGTTCATCGCGTCGCCCGCCTTGCGGTTACGGATGAGTGCGGCGACGAGGCCGAGCTTCTGCGCCGATCCGCGGATCGCGGTCGACGTGGCCAGCGCCTCGTTATCGGCGACGCGGCGTGGGTTGACTGACTTCGACATCAGCGCTTGCCCTTCTTGTCAGCGGCGTGGCCCGGGAAGTAGCGCGTCGGCGCAAATTCACCGAGCTTCATACCGACCATGTCCTCGTTGACCGAAACGGGCACGAACTTACGGCCGTTATAGACGCTGAACGTGAGGCCCACGAACTGCGGCAAAATCGTCGAGCGGCGCGACCAGGTCTTGATTGGCGCCCGCGCGTTCGTTTCCGACGCGGTTTCGGCCTTTTTCAGAAGATGCAGGTCGACAAACGGACCCTTCCAGACGGAACGTGCCATGTTACTTCTTCTTCTTTGCGTGACGTGACCGGATGATCATCTTGTCGGTCGACTTGTTGTTGCGCGTGCGTGCGCCCTTCGTCGGCTTACCCCACGGCGTAACCGGGTGACGCCCGCCCGAAGTCCGGCCTTCACCACCACCATGAGGGTGATCGACCGGGTTCTTGGCGACACCGCGCGTCAGCGGGCGGATACCCTTCCAGCGATTGCGGCCCGCTTTGGCGAGGTTGGTGTTGGCGTTATCGGGGTTCGACACCGCCCCCACCGTCGCCATGCAATTGGCGTGGATGTAACGCTGCTCGCCCGAATTCAGCCGGACGATGACCATGCCACGGTCGCGCCCCACGACCTGCACATAGGTGCCCGCCGAACGCGCGATCTGGCCGCCCTTGCCGGGCTTCATCTCGATATTGTGGACGATCGTGCCGACCGGAACCTGGCCGAGCTCCATCGCATTGCCCGGCTTCACATCGGTTTTCTTGTCCGCGACGACCTTGTCACCGACCGTCAGGCGCTGCGGAGCGATGATGTAGGACACATCACCTTCGCCATAACTGATCAGCGCGATGAAGGCGGTGCGGTTGGGATCGTATTCGATCCGCTCGACCGTGCCTTCGACGCCCCAGTTGCGACGCTTGAAGTCGATGAAGCGATACCGCTGCTTGTGGCCGCCCGCGATGCCGCGTGATGTCACGTGACCCTTATTGTTGCGGCCGCCGGTCTTCTTCTTGCCTTCGGTCAGCGCCTTGACAGGGCCGCCCTTCCACAAGGCCGACTTGTCGACGAGGATCAAGCCGCGGCGCGCCGGGCTGGTTGGATTGTAATGTTTGAGTGCCATGGCTTAAATTCCCGTGGTCACGTCGATCGACTGGCCATCGGCCAGCGTCACGATTGCCTTTTTGAAGTCGGACTTGGTGTAGGGCGT
>JANMKS010000032.1:0-2368 GCA_031372155.1 Sphingomonas sp. | reverse complement strand
GGCCGGCCGGCTCGACGCCGAGATCGTGCCCATCGACGCCATGATGGCGATCGTCGACAAGGAGACGAAGGCCGTCTCCTACCGCGGTGTCCGCCTGGCGCGCGACGAGGGCAACCGGCCGGAGACCACGCTGGCCTCGCTGGCCGGCCTGGCGCCCGTGATTCCCGAGGGCAGCGTGACGGCCGGCAACGCGAGCCAGCTGTCCGACGGCGCGAGTGCCTGCGTCATCATGGACTCCAAGCTTGCGCAGCAGCGCGGCTTGAAGCCGCTTGGCATCTACCGCGGCATTGCGGTGGCCGGCTGCCCGCCGGAAGAGATGGGCATAGGCCCGATCTACGCGGTGCCCAAGCTGCTGAAGCTGCACGGCTTGAAGGTCGACGACATCGGGCTCTGGGAATTGAACGAGGCCTTCGCCTGCCAGGCGCTGTACTGCCGCGATCACCTCGGCATCGACCCCGACCGCTACAACGTCAACGGCGGCGCCATCTCGATCGGGCATCCCTACGGCATGACCGGCGCGCGCCTGGTTGGGCATGCGCTGCTGGAAGGCAAGCGGCGCGGCGTCAAGCATGTCGTCGTCACGATGTGCGTTGGCGGCGGCATGGGCGCGGCCGGTTTGTTCGAGATCGCCTAGCCGCAGGATTAACGTGAAGTAGTTTTCGGTTCACGCAACCGTCGGGTGTCCGCGCTTGTTCTATTCCCGTTATCGAGGAGACGAACAATGAAAAAGCTTATCATGGCCATCGTGGCGGGAGCCACTGCCATCAGCGCCGTGCCAGCACAGGCACAGAATTATGATCGTCAGGACCGGCGCGAGGCGCGTCAGGACGTTCGTGAAGCGCGCAAGGATTACCGACAAGCGCTGAAGCAGCAGCGGCGCAACGAATGGCGCTATGGTCGTCAGTACGACTACAACCGAAACGACCCGCGTTACGGCGGCTATTATGCCGACCGCTATTATCGCGACGGTCGTTATTACCAGCCGCGTCGGTTGAGCTACAACGACCGTGTCTATCGCGGGAACGACGGCCGCTATTACTGTCGTCGCAACGACGGGACGACCGGTTTGATCATCGGCGCAGGTGCCGGCGCGTTGCTGGGCAATGCGATCGATAATGGGCGGTCGAGCCTGCTCGGCACCTTGCTGGGCGCGGGGATAGGCGGTGCCATCGGATCGTCGGTCGATCGCAATAACGTGACCTGCCGTTAAGGTCCAAGCGGGGTAGCTGGGCTTTCAGCTTCCCAAGATTGCAAAAGGTGCCATATCGCTCGAGGGGGCGGTATGGCACTTTGCTTATGAGCGACCGATTGACGCATCTCGACCGGCTCGAGGCCGAGGCGATCCACATCATGCGTGAGGTGGTGGCCGAGGCCGAGCGCCCGGTCATGCTCTATTCGATCGGCAAGGATTCAGCCGTGATGCTGCATCTGGCCAAAAAAGCGTTCTATCCGGCACCGCCACCGTTTCCGCTGCTCCACGTCGACACCACCTGGAAGTTCAAGGCGATGTACGCGCTGCGCGAAAAGGTGGCGCGCGAAGCGGGCATGGAATTGCTGGTCTGGCGCAATCCCGAAGCGGTCGCGCAGGGTATCAATCCCTTCGACCATGGCCCTGTCCACACCGACATGTGGAAGACGCAGGGGCTGAAGCAAGCGCTCGATCATCATGGGTTCGACGTCGCATTCGGCGGCGCGCGACGTGACGAGGAAAAGAGCCGCGCGAAAGAGCGCATTTTCAGTTTCCGCTCCGCGCACCACGGCTGGGATCCGAAAAAGCAGCGGCCCGAATTGTGGAACCTCTATAACGCCACGAAAGCGCGCGGCGAGAGCATCCGGGTGTTCCCGATCTCGAACTGGACCGAGCTCGACATCTGGCAATATATCCATCTGAACGAGATCGAGATCGTGCCGTTGTACTTCAGCGCGCCGCGCCCGACGGTCGAGCGCGACGGAATGTTGTTGATGGTCGACGACGACCGCTTCCGGTTGCTGCCGGGCGAAGCGCCGGTCACGCGCTCGGTGCGCTTTCGGACGCTGGGCTGCTATCCGCTGACGGGGGCAGTCGAGAGCGAGGCGACGACGTTGCGCCAGGTCATCCAGGAGATGCTGCTGACGACCACGTCCGAACGGCAGGGGCGGGCGATCGACCACGACCAGGCGGCGAGCATGGAGAAGAAGAAGGCCGAGGGCTATTTCTGATGGCTTCGGATTACGAAACCGATGCGCTGATCGCGAACGACATCGACGCCTATCTGGAGGCGCATCAGCACAAGAGCCTGTTGCGGTTCATCACCTGTGGGTCAGTCGACGACGGAAAGTCGACGCTTATCGGCAGGTTGCTGTATGATTCGAAGATGATCTTCGAGGA
>JANMKS010000462.1:0-1975 GCA_031372155.1 Sphingomonas sp. | reverse complement strand
CGAATTCTGCTGGATCGTCGATTTTCCGATGTTCGAATATGACGAGGACGCGAATAAGGTCGATTTCAGTCACAACCCCTTCTCGATGCCGCAGGGCGAGATGGAAGCGCTGGAAACGAAGGATCCGCTCGACATCCTCGCCTATCAGTATGACATCGTCTGCAACGGCATCGAATTGTCGTCGGGGGCGATCCGCAACCACCGCCCTGACATTATGTATAAGGCTTTCGAGATTGCGGGCTACACGCAGGAACAGGTCGACACGAATTTCGCGGGGATGATCGGCGCGTTCAAGCTGGGTGCGCCGCCGCACGGTGGGTCGGCTCCGGGAATCGACCGCATCGTGATGCTGCTCGCCGACGAGCCGAACATCAGAGAGGTCATCGTATTTCCGATGAACCAGAAGGCCGAGGACCTGATGATGAACGCCCCCGCACCCGCGACGCCGAAGCAGTTGCGCGAGCTTGCCCTGCGCGTGCTAGACCAGCCGTCCTGAACGGAGGCGGGCATGGCCATCGACCTGAAAGATTTTGAATCCGGCAAGGATCATGACGGCGATTACGATGCCGACCTGTCCGCACTTCAGGAGCGCCTGGCCCGCATTCAGGTCGCGCATATCGTTCACGGGCAGAGCGCGATCATCGCGCTCGAGGGTTGGGATGCCTCGGGAAAGGGCGGGGCAATCAGCCGCCTGACGTCGACGCTCGACCCGCGCTACTATGAGGTCTGGCCGATTGCAGCACCGACCGAGGAAGAGCGCGAACGCCACTTCCTGTGGCGCTTCTGGAAACGGCTTCCGGCAAAGGGTGAAATGAACATCTTCGACCGCACCTGGTATGGCCGCGTCCTCGTCGAGCGCGTCGAGGACTATGCGACGGAAAAGGAATGGAAGCGCGCCTTCGACGAGATCAACGAATTCGAAGCTCAGCAGAAGGACAATGGCGTCACCGTCGTGAAGCTGTTCATGCACATCACGCAAAAGGAGCAGGACAAGCGCTTCCAGGCTCGGCTGGAAGATCCTTGGAAACGTTGGAAAACCGGCAAGGACGACTACCGCAACCGCGCGCGCCGCGACGATTATCTAAAAGCCTATGCAGACATGTTCGACCGCACCGACACGCGCTGGGCACCGTGGCGCGTGATCGACGGCAACAACAAGAAGTCAGCCCGGATCGCGGCGCTGACGTACATCGCCGACCGGCTGGAAGCCGGCGTGTCGATGAAACCTGGAGAGGCCGACCCCGAAGTCGAAGCGCTGGCAAAGGAGGCGTTCGGCTCCAAATCGTAAAGCCGACGTTCAAGCATTGACTGGCACCGGCGAGGTGATGGCGACATTCACGTTCTACCGACCGACATCGCGAAGCCGGTTCGCCGCCGCGGTGGTCACGCTGCTCATCGAATGCTTGATCGGCGTGGCGCTGTTGACGGGCACAAGTGCTGTTCTTCACCGCGCCACCGAGGACTTGAAGATATTCGAGGTCAAGCCCGAGATGCCGAAGCCGGAGCGTGTCGCGCCACTTCGGGCCAAGAGCCGTCGCCCAGATGGGGCGGCGTCGCCTCCCAATTTCCGCTCAAGAGCAACCGAGATTGTGGCACCGCCGCCGCTCATAAGACTGACTCTGCCGTCACCGGTGGTTGCTGCCCCGATTGCGGCGAACGATCGTGAGGCAACATCGGGGGCCGCCGACGTCTTTGGCCCCGGCACCGGAGCAGGGGGTCGGGGTAACGGCACGGGCAGCGGCGGGACCGGCGACGGCGAAGGTGACGGTGGTGACGAAACGCCACCAATATGGCGCAAGGGGCGCCTGAAGAACTCGGACTATCCTCGGGCGGCGGGGGAGAGCGGCGTGGGCGGCACCGTGGGGGTCAAGTATCTCGTCGGTGTTGACGGTCGGGTCGAGGATTGCCGCGTGACCCGATCGAGCGGTAATGCCGACCTCGACGGCACGACCTGTCGCCTGATCCAGCAGCGCTT
>JANMKS010000460.1:0-4178 GCA_031372155.1 Sphingomonas sp. | reverse complement strand
GTTCGCCGAGACATACCAAAGCGCGAGCTTGTCGTGCTTCCTGATCTTGTGCCCGTCGACTTCGGTGTCTTCCATCGCGGTGCGGCGCATATGCGCAAGCGGCGTCTGCCAGCGGATGATCTCGCTTGCGGTATTGGTGATGAGCGCGGGGTTCGCCTCCAGCTTCGCCCGCTCACCCGGAAACTTGTTCAGCCCATAGGCGAGCGCGGTCATCGAATTGCGCGTGGTGTCGTTACCGCCGACGATGAGGAGGATGAGGTTCCCCATGAACTCGCCTTCGCTCATGTGGCTCATCGCGTCCGAATGCAGCATGATCGAAATCAGGTCGTTGGCGGCCGGCTGCCCCTTTTTCGATTCCCACAACTGGTTGAACGCCATCCCCATTTCATAGGCATTGGCCAGGCGAAACTGACGCTTTTCCACGGTGTCGAACAATTCGACATCGCCGAGCTGATCGGACCAGCGCGTGAGATTATGGCGCTCCTCCCACGGAAAATCGAACAGCTTGGCAAGCATCCCCGTGGTCAGCTCGATCGACACGCGCTCGACCCAGTCGAACGGCTGTCCGATCGGAAGCCCGTCGAGCACTTCGCCCGTACGCGCCTGCGTCTCGATTCGCATCCGTTCGATCTCGGACGGGGTGAAGGCGGGTGCCACCGTCCGCCGCTGCGCCGCGTGTTGCGGCGGGTCCATCGCAATGAACATCGGCATCCGCACTTCGGCTTCTTCGAGTATCACCGGATCGCCCGCGACCGTGATCCCGCCGACTTCCCATGACGAGGAGAAAATCTTCGGCAACGCCTCGATATACTGGATCGGCTTGTAGGTGCTGACCGACCAGTACGCCCCGAATTTTGATTCGGGAGTGTAATGAATCGGATCTTCGGCACGGAGCCGCGCGAACGGCTCGCGCCACTGATAATCGCGCCACAATTCGGCGCGGCTGACATCAAGCGGATCGACCGCCGCTTCCGGTTCCATCGCCAAACTGGCCATCCCGACTCTCCCGCGTCCTATTTGGTTGCAGACTGCAACCTTACTGACATGGGTGTCAATGGGAAGAGGTGTGAATGCCGCTAAGCCGCGCGGCAAGTTTGCTTGTTGAGCGTTGCAGGTCGCAGCTTTGTCGTGATTGGCGAACGGTCCACTTATGGTCGAGTACGGACGCAAAGCACGAGATGCGCGAGATCATTTCCCAATTGTTACAGGTTCGCCAGTCCCGCTTGACGAGGGGCGCCTTTGGTATGAGCTGAGCCTAGGGCTGGTTATCGAATCGATCCGATGCCTGATACTTTCGACGGCGCTTGGCCTGCTGCACGCAAACGAGTAGTGCGCGCCCATGGAAGCAGTGCGCGGTTACGACCTTGACGCGGACGGCGAAAGCTTGCTGGCGTCCATCCGGGTAAGCCCGATCGCTGCGGTGATCAGCGACCCACGGCTGCCATCGAACCCCATCGTTGCGGTTAACGACGCATTCTGCCGGCTGACCGGCTATCCCGTCAATGAGATCGTTGGACGAAATTGCAAGTTCCTGGCCGGGCCCGCCACTGAGCCGTGGTTGACGGAGCGGATCAGCGCAGGGGTGCGCGAGCGTCGTCCCGTGCTTGTCGAGATCCTCAACTATAAACGCGACAAGACACCTTTTCGAAACGCCGTACTCGTGGCCCCGGTGTTCGATCTCGACGGCGACCTCGAGTATTTTCTGGGATCGCAAGTCGAACTACCCGATGATGCGGTGGGTCCATTATCGGCGCGTCACGCCCATGCCGTGGCCGTCGTCAAGAGTTTGTCACCCCGCCAAAGGGAAATCCTCGAGCGGATCGCGGCAGGGTACCGCAGCAAACAAATCGCATGGCAATTGTCGCTGAGCGAAAAGACGGTCAAAATGCACCGATCGCTCATGTTCCAGAAGCTCGGCACCAACAATCTTGCCGACGCCATCAGGATTGCGGTCGAAGCCGGCCTCTGACTACAGCCTAAAGGCCGTATAGCTACCGCTGCTTTCCGGGCGCACTTGGGCGGTCGTGAGCACCTTGCGGCTGTTCGATCTCCCCGTTGCCCTCCCGCAGGGGTGCTGGCTGGCTTGATGCCCCTTGGCCAGCCAGCACCGCTCACGATCTGTTTCGCGATCCGGCTGGACGCCGGCATCGCCCTTCCTGGAGCTACCGATGACCCAACTGACCGCCGGGCAATTTTCGCTCGTTTACAATGCCTTTTCGTTCACTTTCGCCGCGATGGCGGCGGCAACCCTGTTTCTGTGGTTTGGCCGCTCGCAGGTAGGACCCGCCTACAAGACAGCACTGACAATCTCGGGGTTGGTGTGCGCCATCGCTGCCTATCACTACTTCCGCATATTCGAGAGCTGGAATGCCGCTTACAGCCTGGCTGACGGTGTCGTTTCATCGACAAGCGTCGCATTCAACGATGCCTATCGTTACGTTGACTGGCTGCTGACTGTACCGCTGTTGCTGATCGAGCTCGTGCTCGTCATGCGCTTGTCGGAAGATGACACCATGTCAAGGTCGCTGAAGCTCGGATCAGCTGCGGCACTGATGGTGATCCTGGGCTATCCGGGCGAAATTGCCACTGACAACGCGACACGCGCCATCTGGGGCACCTTGTCGGCGATTCCGTTCGCTTATGTCATGTTCCAGTTGTTCAAGGGACTGGGGGAGTCGGTTGAACGCCAGCCCGTCAATGTGCGCGAGCTCGTCAAAAAGGCGCGACTACTTACCTTTGCGTCATGGGGTTTCTACCCGATCGTCTACATGATCCCGTACACCAACCTCAGCGGCGGCAGCGTCGTGACGGGTGTGCAAGTCGGCTACACGATTGCCGACATCATCGCCAAGGCGGGCGTGGGCGTGCTCATCTACATCATCGCCGTGCGCAAGTCGGAGGACGAATACGGCGCGCGGGTTCACGCAAGTTGACTGATTTGGCGCTTCGGGTCGCACAATCGAACGCGCCAGAAATCGGGCGGAGCCGTTTGTCTCCGCCCGATAGTTTTTTACATCCGGCATGGTGAGCATGGCGATGGAAATTGCCGCGCTCGGGCTCGACGGTTTGCCGAACGATCTGTTCGGCAACCGTGCGACGAGTTTGTTTTGCATGGCAATGCTGGTGTTCGGATTGCCGCACGGCAGCCTGGATATCGCCGTGATCAGACGGAGTGGCGCAATTGGCGAACGGCAGGTGGTTTCAATCGTTCTGCTCTACCTCGGTCTCGCTGCAGTTACGTATAGCATCTGGTTATTCGCCCCAGTCGTTGCGCTGTCGGGCTTCCTTTTTATTGCCAGCATTCATTTTGCCGACGACTGGGCCGACACTCTGCCGCCGTTCTTCGCTATGGGCATTGCAGCAGCGCTGCTCACCGCGTCCGGGCTCCTTCACCATCAGGCAGTCGCTGCAATTTTCGTTTCGCTCACCGGGCAGCAGGGTGCAACGCTTCTGGCTGATCTGTCAGTGCTGGTCGCGCCCGTCGCGCTCATCACGACCGCCACGGCAATGGGCATAATGTTCAGCAACGGCCGAACGCGGCAAGCCCTCGAAACCGGGGCGGTCATCATCGGCATGATTCTGCTGCCGCCCGTAGTGGGTTTTTCTATTTTCTTTTGCCTGTCTCACTCGCCAAGGCACTTCATTGCAGCACGGGCTCAGTCAGTGGGCAAGGATCCCGAAGCCATGCTGTTGACAAGTGCCGCTATCGGGATCGCTGCGCTTGTTTACACGTCGCGCAGCGGCATGGCGCTCGACGATAAAACTATTTTTACAAGTTTTGTCACGCTGTCGGTCCTGACTGTGCCGCACATGCTCGTGCCGAACATCGTGAACCGACGTTGGTTATCGGCGCAAGCGCAGATTTCGCCTTCGGGCTTGTCCGCTTTTGCCAGATAGCATCAGCTTGGCTGCGATTACCCCGTGTCAAAAGCTTCAGGCGCCTGAACGCACGATCGGAAGCGAAGGCAATGCGAGGTTGCTTGCGACGGGGCAAAGTCGCTATCGGCTGCCCCCGATTATCAAATCGGTTCAGGATCGGCGTTCGGCAACGTCCTGTGCACTTTTTTGGGTGAAATCGCCGACGCCGCTACACCCGCCCAAAGCGAAACACCCCGCGCCATCCACCCCCCGATTTCAGCACGCCAATCCGGAACAGCCGTACCGATACCCAGATCGCC
>JANMKS010000064.1:0-5025 GCA_031372155.1 Sphingomonas sp. | reverse complement strand
GTGAAATCGATCGTTGCGTCGCCCGTGGCCACGGGGATGGCGTGCCTGTCCGACGAGGAACGCGAACTGGGCGTGGCGCTCGTCGAGATCGGCGCGGGGGTGACGAACGTGTCGCTCTTTGCGGGCGGTTTGCTCGTCGGGCTGACGTCGATCCCGTTCGGCAGCGCCGATATCACCGATGACATCGCGAGCGCATTCGGGACGCGGCGCAACCAGGCGGAGCGGATGAAATGCTTCTTCGGGTCGGCAACCGCGTCCCCGCGCGACAACCACGACATGATCGAGGTCGCGCCGCTTTCCACTGACGAGGAACAGGGTGAAACGGCGCGGATCACGCGTGCCGCACTGATCGCGGTCATCCGCCAGCGTCTGGAACATCTGATCGGAGAAGTGTCGACGGCGCTCAAGACGCTGGGCTTCACCGGGCCGGTCGGGCGACAGGTCGTGCTGACAGGCGGCGGAGCCGAGTTGAAGGGGCTGGCCGATTACGCACAAGGATCGTTAGGACGGGCAGTGCGGGTCGGGCGACCCCGTGGCATGGTCGGCCTGCCCGAAGCGCACAGCGGCCCCGGTTTCGCGACGCTGGCCGGGCTCGTCCACTATGCGGCGTCGGACCCGGTGGATTTGCGTTCGATCGTGGCCGACGGGCAGATCGTGACGCGGATGCCCGCGACCGGCTTCGTCTCGCGGCTGATGGCGGCGCTGAAAAGTGGCTACTGAATTAAATTGCCGAGTCGTTAATTTTTATGATGAATCGGCGAATCGAATAGTGCACAAGAGTCAAGGGGGCCGCGTCGTTTTGCCCGCTGACGATCACGAAGGGGACACTGGATGAGCATCGAATTTCTTGCACCTGAGGTGGACGAGCTGCGCCCGCGTATCAGCGTGATCGGCGTCGGCGGCGCGGGCGGAAACGCTATCGCCAACATGATTGCAAGCCAGGTGCAGGGGGTGGACTTCATTGTCGCCAATACCGATGCACAGGCGCTCAATTGCAGCGCGGCGGAGCGACGCATCCAGCTGGGGCTCAAGATTACCCAGGGCCTGGGCGCGGGTTCGCGTCCGGAAATCGGCAAGGCCGCGGCGGAAGAGACGATCGATCAGGTCGAGCGCGCACTCGAGGGCGCGCACATGTGCTTCATCGCCGCGGGCATGGGCGGCGGGACCGGCACCGGTGCCGCACCCGTCATCGCAAAGGCCGCGCGCGACCGCGGGATCCTGACCGTCGGCGTCGTCACCAAGCCGTTCAGTTTCGAAGGATCGCGGCGTCAGAAAGCGGCCGAGGCCGGCATCGCCGAGCTCCAGAAGCACGTCGACACGCTGATCGTCATTCCCAACCAGAACCTGTTCCTGATTGCCAACCCGCAGACGACCTTCAAGGAAGCGTTCCAGATGGCCGACGAGGTCCTGCAACAGGGCGTGCGCGGCATCACCGACCTGATGGTCATGCCCGGCCTCATCAATCTCGACTTTGCCGACGTGCGTTCGGTGATGGGCGAGATGGGCAAGGCGATGATGGGCACCGGCGAAGCATCGGGCGACAATCGCGCGATCGAGGCCGCCGAAAAGGCGATCGCCAACCCGCTGCTCGACGGCGTGTCGATGAAGGGTGCCAAGGGCGTGATTGTGTCGATCGTCGGGGGCGAGGACATGCGCCTGATGGAAGTCGACGAGGCCGCCAGCCACATCAAGGAACTGGTCGATCCCGATGCGAACATCATCTGGGGATCGGCGTTTAACAATTCGCTCGAGGGTCGCATCCGCGTGTCGGTCGTGGCAACCGGAATCGAAGCCGAAGAAGCGACGATGCCCGAGCCCGCGCGGGTCTTCGCATTCCCCGGTTTCAAGGCAAAGACCGAAGCGCCCAGCCCGGTCGCTGCGGTCGAGGAGGCGCCCGTCGTGCTGACACCGCCCGAACCCGTCGAGGCGACCGCGACGGCGGCCCAACCCGATGTGATGGAACTCGACGCACCGGTTCGCTTCGAAGACGATGCTGTCGCGGGTGAGGCCGTCGCCGACGATAGCGATGAGTTGCTGCTTGACGCAGAGGTCGGCGGCGATCCGATGGGCGCTGCCGAACCGGCGCCGCTCGCCGGGAGCCGCTGGCTTGCGCCGGAAGCGACGTCGGCCATTGAACCGGTGAAAGCGCCGACGCCGGGCGGCGGCACCTTGTTCGAACGCATGTCGAACATTGCGCGCGGTGCGGCAAAGGTGGAGCCGGATACCGAGGCAAAGGATCCGCTCGACATTCCCCGCTTCCTCAACCGCCAGAACAACCAGTAACGAGTGCTACCCCCGGGTCTGGTGCCCGGGGGCAATTCCATCGGATGCGCGTCACATTCCGGCGCAGGCGCTGCGCTTCCTGCTTGCCCGGGCGCGCATGCCGCTTATCTTGGGCCATCATGACAGTGACGACTTTGTTTCGCCGCTCTGCACTTGCTGCGGCCGTTGTGCTGTCGGCCCTGTCCCCAGTGGTTGCTGCACAGATGGTGCAGCCGATCCCCGGCACGCGCACGAACGATCCTGCCGACGTCCTTTCGATGCACTTGCGGACGCTCGCTGCGGCACCGCGCAGCCTTTCGGCGCTGTTGGGCGCAGGGCGCGCTGCGCTCGAGGTCGGCGATCCCAATGCGGCGCTTGGCTTTTTCGCGCGCGCCGATGAAATCGACCCGCGCAACGGGCAGGCGAAGGCGGGTCTGGCTTCGGCTCTGGTCCTTCTTGAAAGGCCCGACGATGCGCTGCGCCTGTTCGGTGAGGCTGCGGGCCTCGGTGTTTCCGAAGCCGACATCGCGGGCGATCGGGGGCTTGCCTATGACTTGCGCGGCGACAACCGGCGCGCCCAGCGCGATTACGCCGCTGCCATGCGATCGCGACCCAATGACGAAGTGACGCGCCGCTATGCGCTCTCGCTCGGGATATCGGGCGACCGCGACCAGGCGCTGGCAATGCTCGATCCGCTGCTTCGGAAACAGGATCAGGGCGCGTGGCGTGCGCGCGCCTTTATTCTGGCGATGAACGGTGACCTGCCCGGCGCAAACGGCATTGCCAGGCAGGCGATGCCCGCAAATCTCGCCGGCACGATGACGCCGTTCCTGACCCGGCTGACAAAACTGAACAGCGCGGAGCGGGCGCACGCGGTCAATTTCGGGACGATGCCATCCGACGGACAAAGCTTTGCGTCGGTCCAGCTGGGCGATCCGTTCCGACCGGCCGGCTCCGCTTCTGTCAAGGCCGACGTCGCCCTGATTCCGTCGGGTACACCGCTCGGCCCCGTGACAGCGCCCGTTCGCACAGTCACTCGTCCGCCAGCGAACAACGTAAAGCCCCTTCGGGAACCGAGACCTTCCGCCGTCGCGGTTGGTCCGCCGAACGCGAGTACGAGGGTCGGTACGCGTATCGCTGCGGTCGACCGCTCCAAATTGCCACCCGAAGCGCGGGGAGAGGGCAGCGCGCCGGTCAGGGTCGCGACGAATATCCTGCCGCCGCCCGATGCTGCCCGCCCCGTCGTATCCGGGTCCGTGACGACGCCGCAGCGCGCGGGTCCGATTGGTCCCCCGGCCGAAGCGGCACCCGCGCCTGTTTTCGAGGTCGCGACCCCGATGGTCGCTCGTGTTGCGCCACGGCCCGCCGCGGCCGCCGTGCCACATGCCGCCGCGCCGATGAGTCGCCTTGCCGCTATCCTTGCGGGAATCACTCCCGAAGCGGAGTCGGCACCGGTCGCGCTCCCGTCAGCCGCAGAAGTACGGGCAGCACGGCGCGTCGCTGCCCGGAAAGCTGCAGATGCCGCTGCGGTCGCAGCCGCTCAAAAGGCCGCCAAGGACGCCAAAGCTGCAGAAGTCGCAGCAACACGCGCCAATCCGGCACGATTGTGGGTACAGGTCGCGACGGGGTCAAACGAAGCCGGGCTCGCGACCACCTGGAAGCGCATCCGTGACGCCAACGCCGCCCTGCTGAAGCCTTATGCCGGCTACAGTGCCGCTTTCAAGGCGACGAACCGGGTATTGGCCGGACCCGTGAAGTCCAGTGGCGAAGCGCGTACGCTCGTGAACGCGCTGGCAAAGGCCGGCGTTTCCGCAACGACCTTCACTAGCGAGGCCGGGCAGGAGGTCATAAAGCTTCGCGCCAAATGACGCCGCGCGCTCCCTATGCCAGTGATCCTGCCGTCAGCCGCGGGCGACTTCACTTTGAGACGATCGGTGAATTACGCGGACCGCGCACCGCCTTTCAAAGAGACCGCGACCGCATTGTCCATTCGATCAGCTTTCGTCGACTGCGCCACAAGACCCAGGTTTTCGTCGCACCCGACGGCGATCACTTCCGCGTTCGCCTCACGCACAGCTTCGAAGTCGCTCAGATCGCCCGAACGATGGCGCGTGCTCTGGGGCTCGACGAGGATTTGACCGAAGCGCTGGCGCTGGCTCACGACATCGGTCACCCACCGTTCGGTCATGCGGGCGAGGATGCGCTAAAGACCGCGATGGCGGGAGTCGGCGGCTTCGATCACAATGCCCAGACACTGCGCGCGTTGACCGTAATCGACTCGCCTTACCCGCGCTGGGCCGGCCTGAACCTCAGCTGGGAAATGCTGGAGGGGCTTGCCAAGCATAACGGTCCCGTCGCGAGCCCGAGCTGGGCGATGCGCGCGGTCGACGCCGCATACCCGCTCGAACTGATGACGCATGCTTCGCTGGAGGCGCAGATCGCGGCGATTTCGGATGATATCGCTTACGATAATCACGACATCGACGATGGGCTTCGGGCGGGAATCCTCGAAAAGGACGCGTTGCTTGCGCTGCCGTTCGTTGCGCGCCGTTGGGACGTGGTGAAGCGGCGCTATCCCGACGTCGCAGATGATCGGTTGGTGCCGGAACTCATTCGGTCGCAGATCGGGGCGATGGTCAACGACGTCCTCACCGAAACGCGCCGCCGCATTTCCGGCGCAAAGGTCGCCCGCGCCGACGATGTCCGCGCGGCGGGAACATCGCTGTCGGGGTTTTCGCACACCATGGCGGCCGACGAACGCGT
>JANMKS010000411.1:0-2646 GCA_031372155.1 Sphingomonas sp. | reverse complement strand
GCTGGCGTTGAAGATGCTCTCGGTAAACATCGAAAGCATGATGAGCCCCGGCACGATGAAAGCGGCATAAGGAATGCCGCCGATCTCGGTCATGCGACTGCCGATCGCCGAGCCGAAGACCACGAAATAAAGCGACGTGGTGATGACGGGGGTCAGCAAGCTGGTGAGCAGGGTGCGGCGGAACCGCGCAATCTCGAACCGATAGATCGACCAGACACCATGGGCATTGAAGCGGGTCATGCTGCGGCCTTTGCGTTTTCGTGGACAAGTCCGACGAATATGTCCTCGAGCGAACTCTGCTCGGTGTTCAGGTCCTTGAATGCAATGCCGGCCTCGTCGAGCGCGCGGAGCAGCGCGGGCACGTCGTTATGATCGCCCGTCGCGTCGAATTCATAACGGAGCGCGTGACCCTGATCGTGCAGCGCCAGCGGCCAGGCGGCGAGCGCGGCCGGTACGCCATCGAGCGGCTCGACAAGCGTCAGGGTCAAGGTCTTGCGGCCAAGCTTCGTCATCAATGCGGCTTTATCCTCGACCAGGATCAATTCGCCCTTGCTGATGATGCCGACGCGGTCCGCCATCTCCTCTGCTTCTTCGATGTAGTGCGTTGTCAGGATGATCGTGACCCCAGTGTCGCGCAAGCGACGGACGAGCGCCCACATGTCGCGACGCAGTTCGACATCGACGCCCGCCGTCGGCTCGTCGAGGAACAGCACTTCGGGCTCGTGGCTGAGCGCCTTGGCGATCATCACGCGCCGTTTCATGCCGCCCGACAATTCCTGAATCTTGGTATCACGCTTGTCCCACAGTGACAGGTCGCGCAGGATCCGCTCGATATAGGCCGCGTCCGGCGCACGACCGAACAGACCGCGGCTGAAGCGGACAGTGGCAAGCACGGTTTCGAAACTGTCGGTATGAAGCTCTTGCGGAACCAGACCGATGCGCGTGCGCGCCGTCCGATAATCGCGTGTAATATCGGCGCCATCGACCGTGACACGCCCTTGCGATGGCGTGACGATGCCGCAGACGATGCTGATGAGTGTTGTCTTGCCCGCGCCATTGGGGCCAAGCAGGGCAAAAATCTCGCCCTTCTCGATCGACAGCTCAATGCGTTTCAAGGCGACGTGGCCGGACGCATAAGTCTTGGCGACGCCTTCGATCGTGACAATTGCGGACATGCTTATGCCTTAGCAAGCTGAAGAGCGACCACCACAACAGTTTCGCAGGTTTCAGCTTTGATTTTGGTCGCAGGACAATCGGTTGGTGCTCGGCGGGATTGGAAGGGTGGCATCGCCACCGACACAGCGCCCAGCCACGCGCGACGATTGCACTCGCAAGTGACGTCCTGTGCCCAAGGGCCCATCACTGGTTAGTTCGAAGAATGGTGCTGCCGGTGAGGATTGAACTCACGACCTCAGCCTTACCAAGGATGCGCTCTACCACTGAGCTACGGCAGCATGTTTCGTGGAATAGGGGTGCGCCTATGAACAAAGCGTGTGGACGGGTCAAGGCGTGGCGGCGTATTAGGGTCGGATGGCCAAGCCCGACCCCGAACGCCTCGCCGCCGCGCTCCGCGAGAATTTGAAGAAACGCAAGGAACAAGGGCGCGCCGCCGAGTCCGTCGAGACATACGGCAGCGACGAGGAAGGCGATGTCATCCTTCCCGAAGACCGATCGGACAAGGCCGGCGCCTGGGTCCGCGAGGGATCGAAGAAGCTCTAATCCGCTGCCGATCAGCCTGTCATCAGAAACGCGTTGAGCTTGTTGCCGTCGGGATCGCGGAAATATCCTGCGTAAAAGGTGTCGCCGCGCGCGCCGGGCGGTCCTTCGCAGGTTCCACCGTTGGCAAGTGCGATGTCGTACAGGCGCTGCACCTGTTCCTTGTCCTTCGCGTCGAGCGCGACCATCACGCCGTTGCCGACGCTCGCCGCATTGCCGTCGAACGGCTTGGTCAGGCCGATGCCGGCGCCACCGCCCGGTGAGCCCCACGCAATGAAATTTTCGAATTCCATCATGCGCCCGACGCCGAGTTCGGCCGCAATGGCGTCATAGAATACGGCCGCCCTCGCAAGGTCGCTGGTGCCGAGTGTCACATAGCTGATCATTATGCTCTCCCCCTCAACGAATCATGATGGGAACATTACATGAACATTTTAACTCAGGCAAGCGGCGCGCAGGCGGTATCGAGCCACTCGGCGGCGTCCCCGTCGAGCTGGGGACCGACAATGGCAAGCACCTGGGCATGATAGGCGTCGAGCCACCGGCGCTCGTGCGGCGCAAGTAACTCGGCAGCGATCATGACCTTGTCGATCGGCGCGAACGTCAGCGTTTCAAAGCCGAGCATCGGCATGTCGCCGCCTGCCACCTCTCGCGGCTCGACCAGCACGAGGTTCTCGATTCGAATGCCATAGGCGTCGGGCTTGTAATATCCGGGCTCGTTGGACAGGAACATGCCGGCGCGTAGCGGTTCTTCGGTGCCCGGCTGTCCCCCACCCGGCTTTGCGATCCGCTGCGGCCCTTCGTGGACGGCGAGAAACGCGCCAACGCCGTGGCCGGTGCCGTGCGCATAATCGCAGCCGGCCGCCCACAGAAATTGGCGCGCGAAGGCGTCTAGCTGGCTACCACGCGTCCCTTCGGGAAACACAGCGG
>JANMKS010000374.1:0-2543 GCA_031372155.1 Sphingomonas sp. | reverse complement strand
CGGGCGGGTCCTTTGTCGCTGAGCGTGAACCAGAGCGGCGGTTTCGTGCGCAGCGACCCCGCAAGGCCCAACGTCAACCTGCAGCTGTATTTCAGCCCGGTCAGCTATACAAAAACGCCGCTGGCGGACCGCAAACTGCTCAATCCCGATCCCTTTTCGGCATTTCTGCTGTCGCACAATCCGTGTCGGCCGACGAGCCGGGGCCATCTTGCCCTGCGCTCTGCCGACCCGACGCAATATCCTGCAATCCATCCCAATTACCTGGCGACACAGGAGGATCTCGACGACGTCCTTGCTGGAAACCGGCTGCTCCGCCGGATCGCGACGACCCGACCGCTGGCCGACATCATTACCGAGGAAATCATTCCCGGTAGTCATATCAGCGGCGACGATGCCCAGCTTGCCGATTTCCGCGCGCGCGCCGACACGGTTTACCATCCGACCAGCACCTGCGTGATGGGCGCCGAGCCCGGGTCGTCGGTCGTAGATGCCCGATTACGTGTTCATGGGATCGGCGGGCTGCGCGTAATCGACGCCTCGATCTTTCCAACGATCACCTCGGGAAACACCAACGCGCCGACAGTAATGGTGGCCGAAAAAGGCGCTTCAATGGTCATCGAAGACGCGTGTTACTCGGCTTGAGAGACGTAAATTAATTTTACCGATTGCAGATCGTCGAAGAGGTCATCAAACTGCTGGTCGTCATGACTTCGCACCCCAGGATCGACCTCAAGCAACTGCCGCCTTTGAAAGCGCTCAAAGGGTTCGAGGCGGCAACTCGTCGCCAGAGCATTCGCGATGCGGCCGATGAATTGTGCCTCACGCACCCCGCCGTCAGCCATCAGGTGCAACTGATCGAAGATGCACTCGGCGTGCAGTTGTTCAAGCAGGACGGGCGGCATATCGTTTCAACCGAAGAAGGTCGCGTGCTGTACCCATATGTCCGCTCGGCGTTCGAATCGCTGATCGAGGGGGTCGAGGCGGTCCATCGCAGCGCGCTCGACAAGCCGCTGCGCGTGCAGACCTACGTCACGGCCTCGATCCGCTGGCTCGCCAAACGCGTACCGCAATTTTTGGCCGATCACCCGAAGGTGAAGCTGGCGCTGAGCACTTGCGCCGTCGAATGGGAATTCGACGACGTTCATGCCGACGTCGGGCTGGTTTACTGCGAAGTTGCGCCCGATCCGGCTCGCTATCACTGGGTGCCATTGTTCGAATATTCGCTCTATCCGGTGTGCAGCCCTGCACTCGCCGCCCGGCTCGGCGCGGCTCGATCGCCGGCCGATCTTCTCGGTCAACCGCTCGTCACCATCTATACCGAAACACGGAATTGGGAGACCTGGTTCGCCTCCGCTGGCGTCGCCTTCGACGCTTCATCGCCTTATCTGGTGGTCGACACGCTGGCGGTCGCGCTTGAGATGGCATTGAGCGGCGAAGGCATTGCGCTCGTCAACGGCCCGTTCGTGGATCAGGATCTGGCAAGCGGTCGCCTCGTCCAGCCGCTCAGCCACAAAGTGGTTTGTCCCGGAAACTGGGGCCTTATCTGCCGCAAGGACATGAAGGAAAACCTGCGCGTGCGAACTTTCATCGACTGGGTCGTCCAGCACGCCGACAGCGGCGGCTAACGCCTCGGCACGACCTCATACCCCGGCTCTTCGGGTTCGTCATCGACCATCTCTGCGGGAAAACCTGTACCAAGCACCTTGATGCCGAGCGGTTCTTCATACCGACGGATGATATTGGGCGAATGTTCGCGTGGCCCGAACGCAGCCTGGCCCTCCTTGAACAGGCGCACGATCAGCGGCGAAAGCTCGACCGGCACGCCTGCCCCTTGCGCGATCCTGTCGAACAGGCTGACATCCTTTGAAACGAGATCCATCGTGAAATTGATGTCGCGGCTACCGTTCAGGATCATCTGGCTTTCGGTTTCGTGGACGAAGCTGTTTCCCGATGAAATGCGGATCGCTTCATAGGTTGTGTTCATGTCGAGGCCGATCGCATTGCAGGTCGTCAGTGCCTCGGCGAGCGCGACAAGGTGCACGGTGCACAGGTAGTTCGTCATCACTTTCAGCTGTGACGCCGTGCCATAGTCGCCGGTATGCAGGATGCGGCGGCCCATCGTCGTCAGTACTGGCAGCACCGCCTCGAAGGCGGCGCGCGGTCCCCCGGCAAAGATCGCAATGTTGCCGGTATCGGCGCGGTGGCAGCCGCCCGAAACCGGGCACTCCATAAACAGTGCGCCGCGCGCCTCGACGAGTGCCCCGAGCCGGATGATCTCGGCATGATCGGTCGTGCTCATTTCCAGCCAGATCTGGCCCGGACGCATGATCTGGAGAAAGCCGTCCTCGCCTTCGGCAACGGCAGAGCTTGCGGCGGGCGACGGCAGGCAAGTGACGATAAGATCAACCGCCTCGCCCAGCGCGCGCGGGCTGTCGACAGACTTGGCACCGCGCGCGACATAATCGGCGACAAGCGAGGCGTTCAGGTCACGGACGGTGAGGTCGTGGCCGTTGCGGATCAGGCTACCCGCCAGCTTTCCTCCG
>JANMKS010000371.1:0-2643 GCA_031372155.1 Sphingomonas sp. | reverse complement strand
GTGTCGGCGATCACCGTCACCGTGTCGTCGATGATGACCGACGCTCGATCCAGCCCGATATGCGGTGTTCGTATCTGTCCATCGATGCGGTGGCGCGTGCGACTGTTTTCCGAACTGGCGACGGCAAGATTGCGAAGATCGGGCAAGGCAGCATAGCCACCCCCGCCGTGGCGCACCGTGACGGGGATAGCGACGTCGCCGAACAGCCTCAGGTCGCCGCCGGCGTTGACGACACCAAAAGCCGCGCCTGCTCGGCGGAGTGCCACCACGGCCATGTCGACGGCATAGCCCTTGGCGATGCCGCCAAGGTCGATCAGCACGCGGCGGGCCAGCCGGACATGACGATCATCGACGATCTCGAGATCGGCGCTGGTGCCGCCATAGCTGCTCAGATGACTTATCGGGTCGCGCGGCAGAAAGCGCGTCCGGACCAGCTCGCGCCCGATCGCGACATCGAATAGCCCGCCGCTTTGTTCGTAAAGGTTCAACGCCGCCCGCAGAACGGTAATCGTCGCTGGATCGACCGCAACGGTCTCGCCAGCACTGGCGCGAGCCAGTGTGGCAAGGTCGCTGCCCTGTTCGTGGAACGACATGCGGGCGTGGACATGCCGGATGGCCTCGAATGCGGCGTCGATACTCGCCTCGTGCGCGGGATCGACTGCCACTTCGACAATGGTGCCAAGGAGAGGTTGTGCGCGGCGAATGAGCGGAGCCGGGTCGGTTGCGCGGCGCTCAGCCGCGAGAATAGGCAATGGCATAGGTGGCGAGGAGGCGACGGACGCCTTCGGTGATATGGACGCAGCTAAGCGTTGCACCCGAGATATTCTTGACCTCCGCATCGATCCGCAACGGCTCCCCATGCCGTTTGCCCGCGAATTGCGCACGCCATTTGGCATTGCGCACTTCATAACCGTAGGTCTCACGGTAATCCATGATCTCGACCCCGCGCACTGCGCCCGACGCATCGAGCGCGACGGCGTAGGTAATGAACTCGTGTTTCCCGTACACCTTGTCGATAAACAACGTGCCGAGCCGTCCGCTCGCGCCCTGCACATCGAACGCCGCGACGCGGTTGCTTGTCACGCGCGTGCGGGCTGCTTTCGCGATGTCGGTCATCTGCGGCTTGGTGAGCGAAAGCGAGCGATCGACAAAGCCGGTTGCTGACGGAAATAGTGCGCGCTTGACGCTGTCGGCGGTAAAGTAAGTCGCGGCCTGTGCTTCGCTGCTCAGGAAGACGAGACCCGCTGGCATGGCCGCAAGGAATGTCCGGCGGTCCATCAGCTAGAGTTCCAGTCCGAAGATCAGGCCGACGTGGACTTTCTCATGCTCGTCGACGTTGAGGCCACTGCGGTTGAAGGCAAACTTGCCGCCGCCCGCAAACTGCCAGAGCGCGCCTGCCGTCACCCAATATCGCTTGTCGGCATAATGCACGACCGGTCCGATATAGTTGCCGTTCTGATATTGGCTGCCGAACTTGAAGGGGAATTTCGACGGGCTCAGGTTGGGATCATACTGCCCCGTCGTCGTATCGAGCGGGCTGAGATAGTCGGACTGATGACGAAACTCGACGCCGATGTTGATCTTCGGCGCAACCCGATACGAAGCGCCTGCCGTAATATCGAGCGAGATTTCCTTTTCGAGGATGCCGGGCGAATTCCGGGTTTCATATTCGATCTTTGGGTTGAATACGAAGACAAGCTGATTGTTCAGGAAATTCTTTTGAAAGTGCAGCGCGATGTCAAACTCGTCCTGGCGGATATCTGCGCCGTCGATCCGGTACTTGAAGCGGTGATCATATTCGACACTGACGGCAAAGCCGATCGGGTCCTTGTAAGGGCTCAAGACATTGTATTTCATACCAACGTCGAAACCAGCAATCGCCGTTTTCCTAAACCTGCCGCCAGCCCCGCCCTGTGTGTCGAACAGCGGCTGCAAATCCGGATTGGTCGTCGAATAGTCGTGATTGAACACCACCAGTTCCGCATAGCCGGTCAATCGGTCGGTGATGCCATGTTCGACCTCCAGCCGGACATCGTTGAAGACATAATCCGAATCCGCTTTGCCACGCCGCGATATGACCCCGACCTTCACCTCGGTCCTGCCGTCGGGCAGCGTTTCGGCACCTTTAGCGTAGAGCCAGAGACTTTCGTCTGCGCGAGCAGCGAATGGCACAACCGCCAATGCGAGTATGCTGATTGCAACTGCGGCGCGAATCGTCATGTTGACCCCTGGCTATCACCAAGCCTTACTACCTAATTGCGAACGAGTTGCAATAGCATTCAGAAGTTTGAGTTAGGGGTGCGAGGCCAACACACAATTCACCACCGCAACAGGCGTGGTCCGACAATCGCTCCACCCACGCTCACCAGCACAATCCCGAGCGTGTACCACGTCAGCACGAACGCGGCGCCGACCTCTGGGCAATGGAAGCAATAAAGCGTTGCCGACAGTGCGCCCGCCGCCAGCCCCGCCGCAGCGCCCGTCAAGCGGAGGCGGGTGGGGGCGAAGCTTCGCAAGGCCGCGAACAGTCCGAGCAGGATCGGTTGCGCGAACAGGACGATGAGCAGTGGGCATTGCCGCCAGCTGTGCCCCATCCACAGCGCCATCCATGCGTCGTGTTCCATCGACGCCGCCTCGACCAGG
>JANMKS010000368.1:0-2935 GCA_031372155.1 Sphingomonas sp. | reverse complement strand
GCAGCATTCAGTCGGGGATGATGACGATAGACGTGCAGCCGTCGCCATGCACTGCGGCATATCCAAATCAGATCGACGAATAAGTCGTCGATGCCACCGATTACAAAGCCCACGGCGGCAAACAAGATCAATTCATGTCCGACCGTTGCGAGTAAATCCCACATACGACCCCCCGAATCGGCTGCGACAATATTGGCACATTTGAAAATTGGATATTGTGAGTCAAGCTAATAGAATTACTGACAGCCGAAGCAGTTGTTCAGAAGATATGTTAGCAAGCTAATTTTCTTGATCAATAAGGCATGGACGCGGGGCCCAGCCAGTTGACAGGCAGTCCCGTCGACCTGGATCAGCTTCGACAGTGTTGGAAGCGTTGTCGGCTTCTGTTAGCGCATAGGAGATGCCCACCGCCGCCGCCTCCGCACGCGAAATCCTGACCCGGCTACACGAGGTCATGGCCTCTCGAACGGGAGCACAGGCCAAGCTTAACCAGGTCGTGGGGATCATCGGCGAGGCCTTGGTGAGCGAGGTGTGCTCGATCTACCTTCTGCGCGACGGTGTGCTCGAGCTGTACGCGACAAGGGGTCTGAATCAGGACGCCGTCCACGTCACCAAGCTCGCCCTTGGCGAGGGACTTGTCGGCACGATCGCGCGCAACGTTGAAACGCTGAACCTCGATGAGGCCACATCGCATCCTGATTTTGCCTACAAGCCCGAAACGGGCGAAGAAATGTTCCATTCGTTCGCGGGCGTGCCGATCGTGCGGCGACAGGAATCGGTAGGGGTCCTGTGCGTCCAGCACGCAGAGCCGAGGCGGTACGAAGAGGTCGAGATCGAAGCGCTTCAGACCGTGGCCATGGTTTTGTCGGAACTCATCGCCAATGCGGGACTTGTCGATGAGAAGCGTCGCGACAATGATCGCGTGCAGAACGCCCAAGGCGCACGCCTTGCCGGACTGAAGCTTGTCGAGGGCATGGCGCGCGGGCATGCCGTCTATCACCAGCCGCGTATCTTCATCGAGCACACAGTTGCAGAGGACACGGAAGCCGAACGACACCGCGTCTATTCGGCGTTCGACAAGATGCGTGAGCAGATCGACAGGATGTCGGCACAAGCCGAATTCGGCGTCGACGGTGAAACGCGCGAGGTCATCGAAACTTACAAGATGTTCGCCTACGACGAGGGCTGGGGCCGACGCATCAACGAGGCTATCGATTCGGGTCTGACTGCGGAAGCGGCTATCGAGCGCGTCCAGCAACGCACGCGGATGCGCATGCGACAGATCGACGATCCGCTGCTTGCCGAGCGCATGCACGACCTCGAGGATCTGGCGAACCGGCTGCTGCGCATCGTTTCGGGCCAACTCGGAACGGCCGCACAAGCGGGATTGCGTCAGGATACGATTCTGATCGCACGGAATCTGGGTCCTGCCGAACTGCTCGAATATGACCGGCGACGTCTGAAGGGCGTCATTCTTGAAGAAGGCTCGCTGACCGCGCACGTGACCATCGTGGCGCGCGCGATGGGAATACCCGTTCTTGGGCGCGTCAAGGACGTCCGGCGGATGATTGCCGACGGCGACCCGCTGCTCCTCGACGGCAACGAAGGTTCGGTCATCGTACGGCCGGCACAGCCGATGGACGAAGCGTTCGAATCAAAGCTGCTGATCGGCCAGAAGCGCCGCGCCAGTTTCGCCGCGCTGCGCGACGCGCCGCCAGTGACCAGGGACGGCGTGCGAATAACTCTGATGGTCAATGCGGGACTGCGCGACGATGTGGCGGCGCTCGACGTGACCGGCGCGGACGGCATCGGGCTGTTCCGGACAGAATTCCAGTTTCTCGTATCTGCGACGCTGCCCCAGCGCGCGCAGCAGCATCGACTATATCGCGATGTCCTCGATGCTGCCGGTGACCGACCGGTCATCTTCAGGACCGTCGACATCGGGGGCGACAAGGCGCTTCCTTATTTACGGCCCTCCGATGCCCAAGAGGAAGAGAATCCGGCAATGGGCTGGCGGGCTCTGCGCGTCGCTCTGGATCGCGATGGGCTCATGAAAGTTCAGGCGCGCGCGCTTCTTGAGGCGGCATCGGGAAAGACGCTGAACGTGATGTTTCCGATGGTCAGCGAGCCGTGGGAGTTCGAAGAAGCGAAAGCGCTGTTCGAAAAGCAGCGCCGCTGGCTCGCGGAGCGCGGCAAGCGACTTCCCACGGTAGTGCGGTACGGTGCGATGCTCGAGGTTCCGGCGCTTGCCGAGGTGCTCGATATTCTGCTGCCGAACCTCGATTTCCTGTCCATCGGAACCAATGACCTGACTCAATTTCTGTTCGCCGCCGACCGGGCTAATCCCAGGTTGGCCGAGCGGTACGACTGGCTATCGCCCGCGATCTTGCGCTTTCTGACGCGGGTGGTGCGGGAAGCGACTGCACACGACATTCCCGTGGGCGTGTGCGGAGAGATGGGCGGCCGCCCGCTCGAGGCGATGGCGCTGATCGGCATCGGGCTCGACAGGCTGTCGATAACGCCCGCTGCAGTCGGACCGGTCAAGGCGATGATCCGGTCGCTCGACGCCGCTGCGCTGCGAAGCGAGATGCCCCAATTCCTCGCGAGCTTACGCGGCGGGATGCGCGACCGCCTGACGGATTGGGCGCGTGATCGTTCGGTGGAAATCGCGTAGCCTCATTCGGTTCGGACAGGTTGACACGCATCGGTCCTATTTGTGACATAAGGGGCATCCGCCCACACGGTCGCAACCTTGGCGGAGAGAGGCATATCGATGGTCGAGAGCGGTGCCGCAGAGGGAATGTTTCCGCAAGGCGTCGGTGAGCGCCTGCGGATCATGCGAGAGGCCGCCGGACTCGACTTGAATGACGTTGCGACACGCACGCGTATCCCGTTGCGACACCTCGATGCAATCGAGCGTGGCAATTATGCCGAG
>JANMKS010000355.1:0-2430 GCA_031372155.1 Sphingomonas sp. | reverse complement strand
TACAAGTTCGGACTGGCCGATGCCGCCGAAAGCGATGATGCGGTGGCAGAGACCGATGGCGTTCGCCTCATCGTCGATCCCGTCAGCCTCGATCTCGTCGCGGGAGCTGCGGTCGATTATGTCGAATCGCTCGGCGGATCGGCGTTCCGGGTCACGAACCCCAATGCCGCCTCCGGCTGTGGCTGCGGGTCGAGTTTCTCCGTTTAGTGAAAGTCGTCACCTACAACGTCAACGGCATTCGTTCGCGCTTGCCGCGCCTGCTCGAATATCTGGACGAACAGAAGCCCGACATCGTCTGTCTTCAGGAATTGAAAACCAGCGACGAGACTTTTCCGGAAGACGACATTCGGGCCGCGGGCTATGGCGCTGTGTGGCACGGGCAGAAAAGCTGGAACGGCGTCGCTGTTCTCGCGCGCGGGGTTGACCCCGTCGAGCGCAGGCGCGGGCTGCCCGATGACCCCGATCCCGGTCACAGCCGTTATCTGGAGGTCGACGTCGCGGGGCTGATCGTGGCCTCGATCTACCTGCCCAACGGCAATCCGCACCCAGGGCCAAAATTCGATTACAAGCTCGCGTGGTTCGACGCGCTCAATGCCCATGCCGCAACGCTGCTCGCGCTTGAAGTGCCGGTCGTGCTGGCGGGCGACTACAACGTCATACCCCGCGACGAGGACGTATGGTCGCCAGCGCGGATGGCCGACGATGCGCTCGCCCAGCCCGAAAGCAAGGCCGCGTTCCGCCGCCTGAACGCACAGGGCTGGACCGACGCGCTGAAGGCAACGCACCCCACGGCACAGATGTGGACGTTCTGGGACTATCAGATGAATGCCTGGGCGCGTGACGCAGGATTCCGCATCGATCACCTGATGCTGTCACCCGAGGCAGCCGACCGCCTGACCGACGCCGGTGTCGATCGCGAATACCGTGGCCGCGAAAAGGCAAGCGACCACGCACCGACCTGGGTTGAATTGCGCTAGGCTTTGATCCCGAACAGCCGCCGCTTCTCTTCATCGCTCATGGGCGCGTCCTGCGCCGGATACAGGGATTCCCTGTCGGCATAGGCCTTCACCACCGCGGGCCGCGCCGCAATCCGATCGAACCAGCGCTTCAGGTGCGGGTGCTTGCCCAGATCCTGCCTGTGCGCCTCATGCGGGACTATCCACGGGTAGCACGCCATATCGGCAATCGAGTAATCGCCTCCCAGGAATTCGCGGTTGGACAGCCGCTTGTCCATGACCCCGTAAAGCCGCGTCGTTTCGTTGACATAGCGATCCATGGCGTAAGGAATCTTCTCTGCCGCGTAGATGTTGAAATGGCCGTTCTGTCCCGCCATCGGGCCCAGGCCGCCCATCTGCCAGAACAACCATTGCAGAACTTCGGCGCGACCGCGCACGTCGCTGGGCACGTACTTCCCGACTTTTTCGGCAAGATACAACAGGATCGCGCCGCTTTCGAATACGCTGATCGGTTCGCCGCCGTCGGCGGGGGCAGAATCGACGATCGCCGGGATGCGATTGTTGGGCGAAATGTTCAGGAAGGCGGGCGCGAATTGCTCACCTGCGCGGATGCTGACTGGGTGAACGCTGTGCGCGATGCCGGCTTCTTCGAGCAGGATCGACACTTTCATGCCGTTGGGGGTTGGCCAGCTGTGCAGTTCGATCATCGTCAGAGCGCCTTTTCGTAGATGCGGTAAACCTTGTTGATGCGACCATTGATCGCCTCGCCGACCGACTTCATCGGGCCGTTGTCGTCGAGCACCCAGCCGAATTCGCCGCGCGTGGCACCATAGCGATCGCGCGCATCGCGCCGCGTGAATTCGACAAGCATGAAAGCAAGCTGGCTGGCCAGCCGCGTCGCCTGCATCTTTTTCAACACGCCCATCAGCGGCACCCGCATCGTGCGAACCTTCGGCGCGCGCAGCCACCACAGCAGCTTTGCCCAGTTGAAGGGGAACAGGTTCCCGCCATAGCCGGCCAGCTTCTCATTCAAATCGGGCAGCGTCATCATGAATGCGACCGGCTCGCCATCGACTTCGGCAACGCGGATCAAATCCTCGAACACGATCGGCTTCAACTTCTTTCCGGCAAATGCGATCTCGGCGTCGGTCAGCGGCACGAACCCCCAGTTGTCCGACCACGCATCGTTCAATATGCCCAGGATCAGCGCGGCTTCGGCATCGAATCGGCGCTTGTCGACGTGGCGGATGACGATGCGGCTGTTGCGCTCGCCCGACTGCACGATGCGCTCGACGAGCGGCGGGAAGGGGACCAGCAAGTCGATCTCGTAAGTGTAGAGATCCTTGGCCTTCGCATAGCCCGCGCCGGTGATCCACGCTTCATAGGCCGGGCTGTTGTGCCCCATCATCACGGTGGGCGGGTGATCGTGCCCCTGAACGAGCAGGCCGGGTTCGTCCCAGATCGAAATCGACAG
>JANMKS010000291.1:0-1939 GCA_031372155.1 Sphingomonas sp. | reverse complement strand
AGCGCGCCGATCGCCGCACCGCCGATGATCAGCATTTCGTGCGGCAGTGCTTCCAGCACGGGTTCCAGATGACCGCCGGTGATCGCAAAGCCCCCGAACACCATCGCGATAAGAACAACGAGGCCGATGGCTGGAAACATGGTAGCGACGGCCCCCGGCGGTGCGCGTGAGCGGGCACCTGCTGTCATCATTAACGGCGAGGAAGCCGATTTTTTAAGCTCAGGCGAGCAGATCGAACAAAGTGCGCCGATTGATCCGGGCAAACGCTGCCTGTGCCGCATCGAGCGCGAGCTGATCGCCCTGAATCCGCGCTATGGTCGCCGCGATGTCGGTATCTGCCAGCCCGCTTCGCTCTTCGGCAACCGTTGCGGCGGCATCGATCAGGCGCTCGCGAAGCGCATCGATCCGGGCGGCGCGTGAGCCTTGCTCGCCTCGGACGGAAGATATCTGGTCTGTTGCCAGTCCGACATCGGCCATGGCCATGGCGCGGGTCGCTGCCGTCCCCGTTACGCCCGTCGCTGCATCACGCAGCAGCGTGCCGAGCGATCGGCTCGCCACTTGGAACACGCTCGCCAGCGATGCTGTTGCCGTCAGGGTGAGTCCAGTATCGACCGGAATGCGGAGCGGGTTTGCGGGAAAAACAGGTTGCCCGGTCGCATCGGTTGTGGCCGCAAGGCTGTCGACTTCATCGGCAAGGCCGCGCAATTCGGCTGCAATAGTCGAACGGTCGCTTGCACCGAGCGTGTCGTTGGCCGCCAGCGTAACGAGTTCGCGCGCACGGTCGAGTAACGTCGCCACGCTTTGCAGAACGCCGTCGGCGCGCGCCGCAGCTGCCGCACCGACCTCGACGTTGGCGCGCCAGGCCGTTTGGTTTGCCTGAACCTTTCGCAGCTCGGAAATACGCGCCGCAGCCGCTGGGTCGTCCGAGGCAACCTGCAACCGGCTTTGCGAGGATATGTCAGACCTACCGCGTGCAATCCTCGCGGACAGCGCCGCCTGACGCGCAATATCGCTGTCGATGCGAAAGCGGAGGCCGGTCATCAGAACAGCCGCAATATGGTGTCGATGGCTTCCTTCGCCATCTGGATGACCCGGGCCGAAGCCTCATAGGCTTGCTGAAAACGCAGCAGGTCCGCAGCTTCGCGATCCAGGTCGACGCCCTCGACCGCGTCACGTGCGGCATCGGCGGTATCACGTCTGGCCGAGGTGCGCGCTTCGTCCGATCTGGCCGTTGCCGTTGCCTGCGCCTGCGCAGCGACGATTGTTGCCCATTGGTTTTCGGATCCGCTTCCGGTGCGAACTGCCGATAAGGCGAGCGCATTGCCGTTCGCGACGCCGCTCGTGTCCGCCGCCGCGACCAGCATCGGGTCGGACATCGCCATCGCCATCGTTGCCGCCCCGCCCGTCAGACTCAGCAACGGCTGACCCGCGACATTCGCCGGCGTGCGACCATTGGCCTGCCACGTGTTCAGCGCAGTCGTCAGGCTTGCTGCCAGACTGTCGAGCGCACCACGGCGGTCCGCGACCGTTCCGGCCACCCTGACCAGCCCGCCGAGCGATCCGGAGTTCGCAACGAAGGGCGAAGTCGTCGACGCGAACGTGACCGACATCGACAACCGGCCGTCGCTCGCAATTGTCAGCGCAAGTGCTGCGCCCTGTCCATTCGCCACAAGTATCTGGCTGCCCCGCGTCAAGGTCGCACTGCCGTCGGCGGCGACATCGACCGTGACGTCGCTGGCACTCGATATCCGGTCGATCAGCCGATCGCGCTGATCCGCCAGTTCGGCGTGCGCCGTCGTACCCGGAGGCACGCGCCGGATCGCCAGGTTCAGGTCGGCGAGCGCCCCAAGGTCGCTGTTGAGCGCTCCGACTGACGCCTGCGCTGCGTCCCCGATCCCCGTGGCAACGCGTGACAATTCGGCACCATTGATGCGGATCG
>JANMKS010000281.1:0-1742 GCA_031372155.1 Sphingomonas sp. | reverse complement strand
GAGCACGACGCTGACCCCCATCCAGATGAGCGGCGTGATCGAATCCCCCGACCCGCGCAGCGCCATGCCGAGAAGTGTCACCATGAACGCCGCAGGCATCGAGAGAAAGATGACGCGGAGATAGGCGAGCGCGAGCGGCAGCGCCTCAGGCGGCGTCGCGAGCAGTTTGAGCAACTGCGGCGCTTCGCCATATCCGATCGCCGAGATGACGAGGGACAGGCCGAGGAACAGGCCGCTTGCGGTGCCGACCACGCGACGCACCGACGCGATGTCGCGGCGCCCGAAATACTGACCGATCAGGATCGTCGCGGCCATGCCGAAGCCGAACAACGCCGCAAACATGAGGAACATGACGAGGTTGGAATTGCTGGTGGCGGCCAGCGCGCTCTCTCCGAGAATGCGTCCGACCCAGATGGCGTTGATCGATCCGTTGAGCGATTGGAGGATATTCGACCCGAGCGTCGGCAACGCGAACAGGATGAGCGTGCGGGTGATCGGCCCGTTGATCAGGTCGCGCTTGGCGGGGCCAGGGCGCGACGGTGGAACGGTTTCGGAATCGGCCATGCGGGTGCCCCTAACCCCTAATTCCGTCACCCTGAACTCGTTTCTGGGTCCACGCTAAACTGCGGGCGGCCGCTCCCCCATTGCGAGGTGGACGCTGAAACACGTTCAGCATGACGGGGGGCGGTAGGTTGTCACCCCAAACGGGTCAGCGCCGCGCGCAGCCGGTCTGCCTCGGCAGACTTTTCGGCGTGGTCTGCACGCGCCTTTTCGACCGCCTCGGGCTTTGCGCGTTCCATGAAGGACGGGTTGCCAAGGCGCGCGGCGAGCGATGCGGCTTCCTTCTCGACGGCTTCCGCTGATTTGGTGAGGCGCGCACGTTCTGCGTTCAAGTCGATTGCGTTTTCCAGCGGTATGATGAGCGTTCCCTGCGGCACCGCGACGCGCATCGCCGCGCCCTGTGGCGGCGGCACAAGATAGGAAACTTCGAGCCGACCGACCTTGGCCAATATCGTGCCACCGTCGTCGACGTATCGGTTGATGTCCGGTCCCTGGTCGACCAGATGGCCATTGAGCCTTAGCCCCGGTGCTATCCCCGCTTCGGTCTTTGCCGAACGCACTGCAGTCACCGTTTCGATAATCCAACCCATCTGGCCGCGTGCTTCAAGATCAATTCCTGCTTCGGGTGCCGGCCATTTCGCATGGATCAGGAAATGCCCGTCGCGATGCCCCATCGCGTGCCACAGTTCCTCGGTGATGAACGGCATGAAGGGGTGGAGCATCACGAGGATCTGGTCGAACGCCCAGCCGGCGACCGTGCGGGTTTCGTCGTCGAACGCACCCTTCACCAGCTCGATGTACCAGTCGCAGAAGGTGCCCCACGCAAAATGATAGATCGCGTCGGCCATCGCGTCGTAGCGCAGGTCGACGAAGGCCGCGTCGAGCCTTGCAAGCGTCTCGAGGACTTCGCCGATGATCCACTTGTTGACCGCGAGCGTGGCGGGCGGTGCGGCGACCGAGGTGCTCGCACCGACGCCGTTACCCTGAAGGAAACGTGCGGCGTTCCAGAGTTTGGTCGCGAAGTTGCGATAGCCCTCGACGCGCTTCTCATCGAGCTTGATGTCGCGGCCCTGGCTTTCCATCGCGGCGAGCGTGAAGCGCAGCGCGTCGGCGCCGTATGTGTCGATCAGGCCGAGCGGATCGACCGCATTGCCCTTCGACTTCGACATCTTCGACCCGTC
>JANMKS010000280.1:0-5427 GCA_031372155.1 Sphingomonas sp. | reverse complement strand
ACGCCATTGCGCGACCCGGCCGGCGGGATCATCCGCAGCGAGCGCCAATGCTGTCGTAACCATCAAATCGTAGCGCACCCTGCCCCCTGCGTCGCGGGCGTCCCCGCGTTTTGCGAGGTACCGTTAACGAATTGGATAGCCCTGCGACAGGCGCTCGCCAAGCGTCCGTTTTGACACGTTGCATTGTGGCACAATTGCACGGCGGCGTAATATAATTATAACTGACGGCGCAGGACTTATCGGAGTGGAATATGGCCGCAACTGAACTGTTCGATTCTATCGACCGCCATATTCTGGGCGAACTGCAAGCCGATGGCCGAATTACCAATGTCGAGCTTGCTCAGCGGGTCGGCTTGACGGCTCCGCCTTGCTTGCGTCGAGTCCGCGCCTTGGAAGAACGCGGCGCAATCGAAGGGTATCACGCGGCATTGAATGCGCCCGCGCTCGGTTACGCGATCACCGTTTTCGCGATGGTGAGCCTTAAAAGCCAGGCCGAACCCGACCTGCAGGCATTCGAAGCGCATGTGGCAACGCTGGAGCAGGTCCGCGAATGCCACATGCTCAACGGCGAGATCGATTTCATCCTGAAAGTGGTGGCGCGCAGTCTCCAGGAATTCCAGACCTTTCTGACCTCGTCGCTGACGACCGCTCCCAATGTCGCCAGCGTGAAGACGTCGCTGACCATTCGCACGGCCAAGAACGTCCCCGGCGTCCCCGTTCCCGATGACTATTGAGGATCAGGCCTGCTGATCGAGCCAAAGCGTCCAGAATGCGGCGATCTCGGCCCGCGGGCCTTTGACGAGTGCGAAGGTCGAACGGGCGCCGTCCTTATCGCCGCTTCGGGCGAGCGCAATGCCGAGGCGCGTATTGACCGCGTCGGCGTCAACTCCGCCCTTCGTCAGCGCAGTGCGATAGAGCGCGATCGCCTTGGCATCTTCACCATAGCCCAGATAAGCGTCGGCGGTCGCGGCTGCGACACGTCCGTTGGCACCCGCCGCTGCCTGTCGCTCGGCCGCCGCAAGCGATGCGCGGTCGCTGGCAATCTTGGCACCAGCCATCGTCCGCAATTCGGTGATGGCCTTGCTTGACGCCGGAAAGGCGCTCGTCGCCAGACCCTCGTCAATGACCGATTTCGCTTCGCCCGGAAGGCCGCGTTCGGTGGTGAGCGAGGCATATTCGTAATAATCGCGCTCGCCCGCGAGACTCTTGGTGAGCCGCATCAAGCGAAACAGGTCGAGGTTCAGATTGCCGTCCCGCTGACCGCTGTCACGATAGATGACCAGCGCACTCCGCCAGTTTTCGGGCGTAGGATAGGCTTTGACCTGAGCGCGAGTCCATTTGCCCGTTTCCGCCTGCAACTTGGCCTTGTAAGAAACCGATGCGGCACGCGCGTACCACGCTTCCTTGGGCTTCTCGCCGGCAGCGGTGCTCTGGGCAATCGCCTTGTCGACGTATGCGAGCCCTGCGGGAACCTGGTTCAGCTTGAAGTTGGTTTCCGCAAGAAGAAGGTAGACGTCGTTCTCCTTGTATCCGAGCCGCTCAGCTTCGCTCAACAGTTGCAGCGCACGTGGAAAGTCGTTGCCCGCGTATGCAAACTGTCCGGCATAATAGTTGAGGCGCGGCGTTTCGGCAGCGCCGAGCGTGCTTCCGCTTGCCAGCATTGCCGTCACGGCCTTCTGCTGCATGGCCTGATTCTTCGTTGCGCTGCCGAGTTGCAAGCGAAGCTGCGCTGCGATGAACTTGTCGTCAGGCGTCGTCGCGACCGCCTCGGCAGCCGTCACCTTCGGGTCCGCCCCCGCAAAGTCGCTTGCCTTCAGCGCGGCCTGCGCGGGACCGACTGCTGCCCTGAACTCCTTGCTGAGTGTCATTGCCGGCGCTGCTGCGGGCTTTTCCTTTGCAATCGCTACGCCGATCGCAGGCGAAAGGGCCAGGGAGACGCCGAGCGCCAGTGTGGAAATCAGTTTCATGGTCGTCGATCCTCCTTGCGCGGCCCGTTCTGTCGCCCGCGGTTCGATGTCAATTAACCTTGCCGAATGAACGGCACAAGCAGGCGGCCTGTCATAGCCAGGGTGAACGACGATTGAACTCGCAGGATGCGCGCGCGCTCAGGCGGCTTCGAACATTTCAACCGGCAACGCCATGATGCTCTCTGCTCCGCCCTCGATCTTGCGACGAAGCGCGCCCGTGTCGGGCATGATGCGTTCGGCGAAAAAGCGCGCGGTGGTCAGCTTAGCTTCGAGAAACGGCTTGTCCCCCTCTTCGGCAGCCAGCATCGCATGCGCCGCGCTCCCCATCCTGAGCCACATGAGACCGAGGGTTACGATGCCCATCAAATGCATGTACGGCACGGCACCGGCGCCGGCGTTGTTCGGATTGATGAGGCCGTTCTGCATGAACCACATCGTTGCCGCCTGAAGCTCGGCCGTCGCTTTTTCGAGCCGGGTCGCAAAATCCGACAGTGCGGGCTTCAACTTGGCGGCCGCGACCTCCTCGCCGATGATGGCAAACAGCGTCTGGATCGCGCGCCCGCCGTCCTTGGCGAGCTTGCGCCCGACCAGATCGAGCGCTTGTATCCCATTCGTGCCTTCATAAATCATCGCAATCCGGGCATCGCGGACATATTGCTCCATGCCCCATTCGGCGATGTAGCCGTGTCCGCCATAAACCTGCTGGCTGTTGGTCGCGATCTCGTAGCCCTTGTCGGTGCCATAGCCCTTGATAACGGGAGTCAGCAGCGAGATGAGGTCGTCGGCGCGCTGACGCTCTTCCTCGGTCTGTGCCCTATGGCTCAGGTCGACCTGCAGCGCACCCCAGAGACATAGCGCGCGCAGTCCCTCGTTGACTGCCTTGCCCTCCATCAGCATCCGGCGCACGTCGGGATGCACGAACAGCGTGTCGGCCTTTTCGTTCGGTTCCGCAGGACCGGTCAGCGCGCGGCCCTGTCGCCGGTCCTTGGCATATTGCACCGCATTCTGATACGCGACCTCGCCCTGCGCGAGCCCCTGGAGGCCGACGCCGAGCCGCGCTGCGTTCATCATGATGAACATCGCGGCAAGGCCCTTGTTCTCCTCACCGATCATAAAACCCGTTGCGCCGTCATAGTTCATGACGCAGGTCGAATTGGCGTGGATGCCCATCTTGTGCTCGATCGAGCCGCACGTGACCGCATTGCGGGCGCCGAGCGACCCGTCCTCGTTGACCAGGAACTTGGGCACGATGAACAGCGAAATGCCCTTGACGCTGTCGGGCGCGCCCGGCGTCTTTGCCAGCACCAGATGGATGATGTTCTCGGTCAGGTCGTGCTCGCCTGACGAAATGAAAATCTTCGTACCCGTGACCTTGTGACTGCCGTCGCCTTGCGGCTCGGCCTTGGTCTTGATCAAGCCGAGGTCGGTGCCGCACTGCGGCTCGGTCAGGTTCATCGTGCCGCCCCATTCGCCCGACACCATCTTGGGCACATACATCGCCTTCTGCGCGTCCGACCCCTTGACCAGCAGTGCCGAAATGGCGCCGTGGGTCAGGCCGGGGTACATGCCGAACGCCATGTTGGAGGAAATCATATATTCCTGAAACGCGGTCGACAGGACATGCGGCAGCCCCTGCCCGCCATATTCCTCGGGCATGGCGAGCGTGCCCCAGCCACTTTCGACGAACTTGGCATAGGCTTCCTTGAAACCCTTCGGCGTCGTCACCGAACCATCGGCGTGCCGCGTGCAACCCTCCTGATCGCCCGACTGATTTAGTGGAAACAACGTCTCCGCCACGAAGCGCCCGCCCTCGTTCAGGACGGCGTCCACCGTGTCGGGCGTCGCGTTCTCGAAGCCAGGCAGGTTTGCGTAACGGTCGAGGCCGATGACTGCGTCGAGCACGAAACGCGTGTCGCGGATCGGAGGCGTGTATTGGGGCATCAGAAACTCCGTAAGATATCAGTGTGCGCCGCTCTCGGCCGCCTGAACCATCGCGACAAAGCGCGACAACTCGTCGACGTGCGCGTCGATGTCGGCGCGCTGGCGCTTCAGCAGGTCGATGCGACCAAGGCATTTTTCAATGGTGACATGACGCTGCGTCGCGCGGCCGTCGCCGATGTCGTAAAGGTCGATCATTTCGCGAATGTCGGCGAGGCTGAAGCCGACACGCTTTGCGCGTAATATCCACGCCAGCCGGGCGCGATCGCGTTTTGTGTAGATTCGCGTCGTCCCACGGCGCACCGGCGCGATCAGGCCTTCGTCCTCGTAAAAGCGCAGAGCGCGCGCGGTGACGCCAAACTCCTCCGACAGGTCGGAGATCGAGTATATATGCCGGTCCCTGAAATCGGGTGTGTCGAGGGTGGCATGTGCCTGCATTTCGCTCATGCGGTCGGATTTAGTTGACGTTCACGTAAAGGGCAAGGGTCCGGACGCGGAGTAACGCATCGCCACATCGCATCGTGCATATTGCGATCCGAAGCGCTCCATGATTCCGGCATCGTGCGCGAACCCGGACTTTTCATACAAATGGACCGCCGCCGCGCACTTCCTGTTCGTCAGCAGGAAAAGTGGGTCGGCGCCGATGCCGTCTGCCCGCTCGATCGCGGCGCGCAGCAGGAACTCGCCTGCCTTGCGACCCTGCGCCGCCGGCGAAACCGCCATCTTGGTCAGTTCGACAGCACCGCCCGACGCCGGCTTCAGTGCGCAAGTACCGATAATCCCGAGTTCGGCATCCTCGACGAACAGCACCACGCCGCCGCGCTCGATGATTTCCTGCCGTGGTCGACCCAGCGTCGCGCGATCGGTGTCCTCCAGCGTGAACATCTCCTCGATCCACGCGGCGTTGAGCGACGCGAACACCGGGGCAAGCGCGTCCGAATACTCGACGATCCGAAAATCGGTGGCGTGCCTCAACCGCTCTCCGTCGATCACGCGGTAAAAGCACGACCGGGCTCCGGTATGGCACGCGGGGCCAGCCGCCTCGGCCTTGATCCAGAGCGCGTCCTGGTCGCAGTCGATGCGGAGTTCCACGACGCGCAGAACATTGCCGCTCGTCTCGCCCTTTTTCCAGATGCGATGCCGACTCCGCGACCAGAAATGCACCTCTCCGGTGGCCTGCGTCAAAGCAAGTGCCTCGGCATTCAGGTGCGCGACCATGAGCAGCTGGCCCGATGCCGCGTCGGTCACGATACCGGCAATAAGACCCTTCTCGTCCCACCTGGGGTCGAGAACAAATCCGTTCTCACGTGCTGCCTCGTTCATGCAAGCGACGTTGCCCCAGTTTCCCGCCTGAGGGAACCCGCCCCCGGGGCACACGTTCTGAATGTGGAGCGGCAAGATCGAGTCAGCATCATGAATACGACCGACACCGTGTCTTCCCTGAATTTCGTCACTTTGGGTATCGGCGTGGTCATCGCGCTCGCCGTCCTGCTGTTCTTCCTTCGCAAGCGGTCAAACCGTC
>JANMKS010000253.1:0-5714 GCA_031372155.1 Sphingomonas sp. | reverse complement strand
GCTGGTGACTGACGGCACGATCTCTGGCAGCATGGCCAAGCAGGTGTTCGAGGCGATGCTGGAAACAGGCGACGGCGCGGCGAAGATCGTTGAGGATCGCGGCCTGAAACAGACGAGCGACACCGGCGCGATCGACGTAGTCATCGCCGAGATATTGCGCTCGAACGCCGACAAGGTAGCCCAGTACAGGGGCGGCAAGGAAGTGCTGTTCGGTTTCTTCGTCGGCCAGACCATGAAGGCAATGGCGGGCAAGGCGAACCCACAGGTGGTCAACGAACTGCTGCGGAAGGCGCTGGCTTGATTGTCAAAACGGCAAAGGTCGCTAGACTGTCAGCGTGAACCAGCACGTCGTCATTGAACGCTCTCAAGGGTCTTCGTCCCATCGGGTTTCGGCAGAAGAATTTCGGCGAATGATCGATGCAGGATTGTTCTCCGATGCACGCATCGAACTGGTCGAGGGGGAATTGGTCGAAATGGCACCGTCGGGACGGGCTCACGGGGAACTGGTGGCTCGTCTTACACGAATTGTGGGAAACGCTTACGGTGACAAGGATTGGGTTCACTTCGTCGACACCTATGTCGGCATTGGCCAGCAAACAGTTCGTGCTCCAGACATATTCGTCGTGGATCGGCTTCAGGACGACGGCAACGAGTTAACGGGCAAGGACGTGGTGCTGGCGATCGAAGTCAGTCACGCGACCCTGCGTGAAGACCTCGGCCGCAAGAGAATCGATTATGCCACTGCGGGTGTGCGAAATTACTGGGTCGTCGACGTCGAAGGCGGGCGGGTACATCGTTATTCGGTGCCGACCGGATTCGATTATGCAAGGGCATCCATTGATGGATTTGATGAAGCGTTGGCGCTACCGGAATCCGATCAAGCGATCGTGATCGGTTGAAAAAGCGAATCGCGTATGTGGTGGCCGCAATGCTGCCGTCCACGATCGCAGCCGCACAGATGATCGGCGATGTTCCAGACTACTCGATTGCAACTATCGAATACGAACTCGGCCCGCTCGACAAGGTCGGCAAGATCAAGGCGGGTCTTTTGTGCTTGCCGAAGGGGACGCTGCGGTGGCGCGACGTCGCCCGGGAAGCGGATGCGCGCACGATAAGCAGGCTGTCCGAGACCTTGAGAACGTCGGGCATGTCCGTGGCCTTGCCGCCTGATGTCCTGTTTTCCGACGTTGCGCCCGCCACAAAACATCGCCTCAAGATCATTGTAGAGGCTATGACGCTGAGGCTCTGCGTGGCCGGATCGAGCCTTATGAAACAGACGCCTTCGGGAAGCGGCGTCCTTGCAGTGCGATGGGAAACATATGATCGCGAACGCCGTGTGCTGGTGGACACGCGACGTTTTGAAACACCTCTCCGGCTTGACGGGCGCGACCCGCGCGGATCGGTGGCAGTGCTGGCCGACGCGCTTGTGTCAGGCGCTGTACGCTATGCCGCAACCCGCCGTTAGGTCACGAATATTGCGGTGCACCGCCGCCCGGTTCGTCGATTGGGGACGGCTGGTCGATGTCGGCGGGCATTGGCGGCAGCTCCGATGGCGGCGATGTCGGCTGTGGCGTTTCGGCGGGGCCGGTATCGGGCTGCGGGTCGGGGCTGGGGACTGTTGCCATTGCTGATCTCCTTGATGCGATGCAACGCATCAGAAGCGTTCGCGCTCCCTTGCCCTTGGCGTCGGCATCGTTATAGAGCCGCCCCTTGCCAAGACGCCGCGCGGGCGTGGCGAAACTGGTAGACGCGCCAGATTTAGGTTCTGGTATCGCAAGATGTGGGGGTTCGAGTCCCTTCGCCCGCACCAGCCTTGCTGTTAGACCCATTACGAGTGAAGACATTGCCATGCAGATTGCCGAAACGCTGAACGAAGGCCTCAAGCGCGCCTACACGCTGAAGATCACCGCGAAAGACATCGATGCCCGCATCGAGGGCGAGGTGAAAAAGATCGCGCCGCAGATGAAGATGCCGGGGTTCCGACCCGGCAAGGTGCCCGCAAACCTCGTTCGCAAGATGCACGGGCCCCAGTTGCAGCAGGAAGCGCTGAACACGGCGATCCAGGAAGGCGTCCAGAAGGTCGTGGGCGACAACAAGCTGCGCCCGGCGATGCAGCCCTCGGTCGAATTGGCCGACGGGTATGAGGCGGGCAAGGACGCCGAGATCAAGGTTGCGCTCGAAGTGCTTCCCGATGTGCCGACGCCTGCGATCGAAGGGATCAAGCTGGAACGGCTGACTGCCGAGATCGACGAAAGCGCGGTCGATGCGCAGATCGCGACGCTCGTCGGCCAGCAGAAAAGTTTCGAGGATGGAGCGGCGGATCATGTCGCGCAGACCGGCGACCTTGTGGTGATGGATTACCTCGGCAAGGTCGACGGCGAGCCGTTCGATGGCGGCAAGGGCGACGACATGTCGGTCGAAATCGGTACCGGTCGCCTCATCCCAGGCTTCGAAGACCAGTTGGTGGGCGTGAAAGCAGGCGACGAGAAGCAGATCAACGTGACCTTCCCCGAGGATTACAATGTCGCTTATCTGAAGGGCAAACCGGCAACCTTCGACCTTGTCATCAAGCAGGTCCGCACCGCGAAGGCTGCGGTCGCCGACGAGGATTTCGCGAAGTCGCTCGGGCTCGAGAGCCTCGAGCAATTGCGCGGGTTGCTGAAGGGGCAAGTCGAGCAGGAGCATAACGGCCTGACGCGCACGCACATGAAGCGCAAACTGCTCGATCAGCTTGCCGCGTCGCACGACTTTCCTGTGCCGCCGTCGATGGTAGAGGCCGAATTCGGACAGATCTGGCAACAGCTCGAGCATGAAGCCGGGCACGAGGACGATCCCGCCGAAGCGCGCGCCGAGATGGAAAATGACCGCGACGAGTATCGCGCGATCGCCGAGCGGCGCGTCCGCCTCGGCCTGTTGCTGTCCGAAATCGGACAGGCGAACGGCATCGACATTACTCAGGCGGAAATGAACCGGCTTATCCAGCAAGCGGCCGGTCAGTACGAGCCCAAGGACCGCGAGCGTTTCGTTCAGTATATTCAGAACGAGCCGATGGCCGCTGCCCAGCTGCGCGCGCCGCTGTACGAGGACAAGGTCGTCGACTTCCTGTTTTCGAAGGCAGAGATCACCGATCGGACCGTGCCCAAGGCCGAGCTTGAAGCGGCAATCGAGGCCGAGGAGGAGCACGTCCACGGTCCCGGCTGCGGCCATGAGCACGAGAAGGCAGCTAAGCCCAAGGCTGCGGCACCGAAAAAGAAAGCCGCTACTCCCGCAAAGGCAAGCAAGGCCAAGAGCGAGGTCGTAACCGAACCTGCCGAAGCCGAAGCGGCGCCGGTTGCCAAGCCAGCCAAGAAGCCGAAGGCCGCTCCCAAGGTGTAAAAACCCACCGGGGTAAGGTGCGGCATTTGCGCTGGACCTTGCCCCGCAGTTGGTTCACTTCTCTCATCAGCCTGTAGATTTGCCAGGTTGGCGGGGGGTGACACTATCGACGCGTCGCTTGCCCGACCACCTCGCATTGATCGGTTGACCGTCGGGCTCGGTGCACTCGCGCTGATGTTGCCGGCGATCGCGAACGGCTTTCCCTTCGTGTTCATGGACACGGTCGATTACGTCATCCTGACGCCGCGTATGTATCGCAGCCCGTTCTATGGCTTTTTCGTATTCCTGACCGGCTGGAAGACGATAATCTGGGCGGTCGTCGTGGCGCAGGCGCTTATCGTCAGCCACCTTGTCGCGATGACGCTGGCGCTGTTCGGACAGCGCCGCTTTGCACTGCCTGCAATCCTCGTCCTGGCCTGCCTTTCCAGCGCGGCAATCTTCGTCGGCTTCGTGATGCCGGATATTTTGACGGGGGTCATGTTCCTGGCCCTTTACGACCTCATCTTTCACCGTGACGCCCTGTCAAAGCGACAGCGGCTTTATCTCGCCTTGCTCGCAACGATGGCAATGGCTTGCCATCTTTCGCATTTGACCATGGCGGTCGGAATCATCGCTTTCAGCGCGGTGCTGCTGACGCGTCAGACACCGTCCGGCGCATGGCGCGGACTCGGGCTTGCGGCCGCGACGACGCTGGCGGTCGTGATTGCCACCGTGTCGTACAACGCCGTCGTCTTTTCACGCGTTGCACTTTCTCCTGCGGGATCGACGTTCCTGCTCGCCAATCTCCTCCAGTACGGCCCGGCGCGGGACGAGCTTCGCGAAACTTGCGGGCAGCGGGACTACAAGCTCTGCAGGCGGCTCGACGATGTTCCGAAATCGGCGAACGTGTTCCTGTGGCATGACGGGCCGTTGCGGCAGTTGGGCGGGTTCGAAGGAATGTCGGACGAGGCGGGGCGCGTGGTTGCCGACACGCTGCGCCACCGCCCGGCACAGGTTGCAAGGATGGTCGGCTATAATTTCGTGCGCGCGCTGGGACATAATCGACCCAGTCGCGATATCGCCAGCATTGCCACGACGGTAAGTCCGCAAGCCGAAGTCGGCGCGACGAGTTTAATCGGACAGGTCTATGGCGGAGGGGCGATGGCCGCATTCAACCAGAGCCTTCAGCAGCGCAATCGCTGGCCTGGCGAGACACTTGATACCGCGATGGCGGTCGCACTTCTGGTCGCCACGGTGGCGCTGTTGTTGCTGAGCTGGCGCGCGTGGCGGCGTGCAGACAGGAGCGCACTGAACTTCGTCGCGTTTGTATCCGCGTCTTACCTGGGCTCGGCACTGACGTGCAGCGCATTATCCGGGGTGCACGACCGGTATCAAGCGCGCGTCACCTGGCTGGTCGTTCTTGCTGCTATCATTCTGACAATCCGTGCGTATAGCCAGCTGCAAAACAAGGTATCGAGGGTCGAGTAAGTTGGTAGCAAGGGTTATTGGCGGTGAAGCCGTAATGTTCGGAGAGTTGGACGGCGGAGGGCTGATTGAGAATCCAATAACGTCAATCTCGAATTTGGAAGCCAGCGTTCTTCCGCCATTGTACCAACGCAATAGGCTACTTGTCAGTCTTGCGATAATGTCCGGGCTTGCCAGCATCATCTGCTGGTATCCCGGCATGATGAACTGGGATGCGCGCGACCAGTACGCGCAGGCGCTCACCGGCAATCTGAGTGACTGGCATCCGCCGGTCATGGCGTGGCTCTGGTCAAAGCTCCTGATCCTTTCGCCCGGACCCGCGCCGCTATTTTTGTCGCACATAGCAATGTTTTGGTCGGCACTGCTCGTCATTGCTGTCGCTTTGAAGGATTTGGGTCGCTGGCCTGCGGCTTTCGCAGTTCTGGCAATCGGGCTGATGCCAAACTTCTTTCTGGAAATCGCGTGGATCTATAAGGACGTCGGCATGGCCGTCTGCCTGATAGCGGCCATGGCGATCCACTTGAAGTATCGATTGGCCGGTCGCCGTGTGCCCTGGCTGGGGGTCGTCGGCATCGGCGTGTTACTCGCCTATGCATCGCTGGTCCGGTCAAACGCAATCTTCGCGGCGGCGCCGCTCGCGGTGTATATTCTCGTTCCGTCCACAGCGCTTTCTCTGCGCCTGTATGTTCCCCTGATACTCTTGACGATTCCAGTCGGGCTTGGGGCCACCGGACCCATAAATCATCGCTTATTGGGTGCAGTCGACGCCAATGCGAAACGATCGCTCTGGACATTCGACATGGCAGGAATCGCGCATTACGGGCGCGACCCGTCGGTATTTTCCAAAGGCGGCGTTGCGCTTCCGCTTGTCGATC
>JANMKS010000233.1:0-4067 GCA_031372155.1 Sphingomonas sp. | reverse complement strand
TCGCCATTTGCCGGACGAACGCCGGGCACCACAAAGAAACCCTCGGGCCACAATTTGTGCGCTGCGGCCACTTCGTTGCCCGAACAGACGACGCCGTCGAGGCCCGCCTCACGCGCCGATGCGGTCAGCCGCATGACCTGTTCGTGCGGATCGCCGGAAACGCCAGCCGCTAACAGGTCGCTCTGATCCAGGCTGGTCAGCACAGTGACACCGACCACCTTCGTGCTCGACGGAGCCGCCGCCTTGGCGTCCTCCATCATTGCGCGGCCGCCGCTCGCATGCACGGTCAGGATCGCAGGATCGAGCGGGCGCAGCGCCTGCACCGCTTTGGCTACGGTGTTGGGAATGTCGTGAAGTTTCAGGTCGAGGAAAATCGGCAAGTGAAGCTTTGCCATTTCGTGCACACCCGAACGACCGTTGGCCGCAAAGAACTCGAGGCCAAGCTTGATGCCGCCGACATGTTTTGCGACCCGTCTGGCAATGTCCTGCGCGCGTTCGAGATCGGGGGTGTCGATCGCGACCCAGATCGGGCTTGTCACGCAACCCCCGGGGGAGGAGCCATCGGCGTGCCTGCTGGCGGAACGGAGTCATAGCGCGGGGTTACGGACTCGCCAGGGACGCGCGTGTCGACGAGGCTGCGGTTCGCGACTTCCAGTTTGCGCGTAAGGTTCCAGCGAGTTGCGCGATGCAGAACCAGGACAGGCAGCAGCCCGAGCATGAACACCACGAACAACAGCACGGGCAGGGGGGTATCGACGACTATATCGCCCCACAGCTTCACGCTGACGATCTGCCAGTTGTTGAATGAAAAGATCACGCCGAGCACGGCAAGCACGACCCAGAACACGGTGCGCAGGAATTGCATGATCGAAACCTTTCGAGCGTTTCGCCTCAGTGTAAGTCGCTCGCATTCGCTTTGCCAGCCATCGCGGCCACTTCGCCGCCCAACCGCTCGATAAGCGGCGCGATGCTCGTGCAGCGGAGCGCCTCCTCTTCGAGGATCGCGACGAAAATCGCGTGCTTTGCCGCCGTGACCGTTTCGGTCGGCAGCGTCATGCCCTGCGGCAATGTGGAGACGACGATGTCGATCAGTCGCTCGGCCCCGTGCAGGCGACCCCACAGATAATCGTTTTCGCGGTAGGTCCGGCTGAAAAAAGCGCCGAAACTATTGAACTGAATGCCTTTGAGCGTGGCGCGCGCACCACCTTTGCGGATCGTTTGGGCTTCCTCGGGCGAGATGCGGTCGACCTTGATCGTGTCGAATTCGTCGAGTCCTTCGCCTTGCAGAAGCGAATAGGTCGCGACATCGAAGAACGGAAAGCCGAGATACGCAAGCAAGGGCGCTCGCCGATCGGGCTTGGCGCACGATGTCAGGGCAGCGGCGAGCGCCGCGTCGGTGGCCTTGTCGAACGTGGTCAGGTCGATGTCCTGTTCCTCGAACAGGACCGTCAGCCGTGCAAAGACGGCGCTTCGCACGGCTTCGAAATCGCTTTGAGGATGCTGGTCGGCAAGTGCCGCCAACTGCCGCGACAGAAAACGCAGCCGGCGCGTGCGATACGCCGCATCGGGGCCGCCCGCTGCATTTTCCGCACGCAATCGCTGGTAAGCCGACCATGCAATGCCTGCCTGGGCGGCGGCACGGGTTTCGGCGACGGCACGCCATTTGCCGAGCCGCGCGGGCGTCGGACTGGCAAGGAAGAAGGTGCCGCCGAAAAGCGTTTCGACCGCCGCCTCGATCTCGGGCCTGATCGCCTCGATGATGCCCCGCGTACGGCGGATACGGTTCGACCGTCCCTCGATCGCGTCGAGGTTGTCGCGAATCGGTTGTTCGCGCGGGATGTCGGACAATGCGCCGAAAACGGTCGTGAAAAAGCCCGGCACCTCGGCATCGCCGCCGCGATTGATCTTGACGCTGCGGATGCCGGGCTTGGGATCGATATAGACAAAGCGCCGGTCGACGTCGCGCCGGGCGGGGCGATTCTTCAGCGCGTCGATGGCTGGTCGGAACGGTGCGTTGGCAAGGACCGAACCATCGATAAGCACCTGCATTTCTGCCTTGCGCGGCAGGACGCGGGTCAGGAATGCATCGCGGCCGGGCCATTCGCGCGCGTCTTCTGCCAATACCCGGTCGAGTTCGGCCACGGTGAACGGCGGGAACGCGCCGGGAAAGCTCGCGGTCGCGCGCGCCGCAAAGACAAGGTCGTTGGTATCGCCGAGCGTCATCGGATCGCCGGGGGCGTCGCGAAAGGGAAAAGTCAGCCGATGCTCGGTCTCGAGGATCTCGGGCGGTGAATTGAGCCGGAGCGTTTCGGGATGGCCGTGAAAATCGGTCACCGTCACGAACAGGTCGAGCGGCTGCTCGTCGGGCAAAAGCCGTGGCCCGACCGGAAGCGAGGCCATGGCATCGAACGCCTTCAAAAGCAGCCGGTCGAACACCTCGCCCCCGAAAGGCGGCTCAAACCACCGGCCCCGCATGAACCGCGCCAGCTTGTCGTGAACTTCATCACGGGTCGCCGGGTCCAGGTCGTCGTCCCAGTCGGCCCCCTGCCGGTTCGCGAAAGCCCACACGAGCGGGGTCGCCCATAATTTGGAAAACCGTCCCGGCATCCGCGCCGCCGGATCAAGCAGGCGATCGACGTCTGCATCCTCCAGCCACAGGTCGGTCAGCGGATCGAGCGACTGTCCCGTCGCGATCGCCTGCGCCAGAAAGATACCGTTGATTCCGCCCGCCGATGCGCCAGCGACGATGTCGGCAAGGACGCGGAGCTTTAATCCAGTCGCCGCCTCGATATCGCTCAGCAGCCGGGCATAGACGCGCTGGCTCGCGCCTGTCGCCTGGTCGCCGTCATGGAAGGCGCGCGATCCCCGGGCGAGGTGCCACACCTCCTTGGTGATCCCGTGCATGTACACCGCCAGGCTGATCCCGCCGTAACAGACGAGCGCCAGGCGCAATTCCTTTTCGCGCATCCGGCGCTGGTTCGCACGTGCCGTGCCGCAAGGAAAGGGCTGCATCAACAAAAGGCATGACGGTCATGCCGGTAATGCCGTGCGGGTCATAGCCGGGGTAATCGACACCGAACACGATTTTCTGACGCTGCCGCTCGGGCATCGTGAATGTGCCGAACAATCGGTCGAACAGGGTCAGGCAATTGCCGAAATTACGGTCGTGATGCTCGGGCGCGACCGAATGGTGGATCTGATGATGCGCCGGTCCCAGAAGCCATTTGCCCCAGCGCGGCCCGAAAGTGAGCCACAGATGGGAATGCTGAAGGTGCGTGATCAGCACCGCGGCCAGCATGACGAGCACGTTCGTGCCGCCAAGACTGGCCGGTGCCGCGCTTCCGAAGGCCGCGGTCAGGACGCCCGCCGTCACGCCCATCACAACCGCGACCAGATTGTAGAATCCGATCGTCTCGACTGGATGCACCCGGAATATCGTCAGCAGCGAGAGCGATTCAGCGCTGTGATGGACCTTGTGGAACGCCCAGGCGGGCCGGAACCGGTGCATCGCCCAGTGATCGAGCCAGTAAGCGAATTCATAGGCGACAAAGAGCGCGACCGTTATGATACTCGTGGCAAGCCAGCCAGGGACGTGAACAAGCGGCGTGCCTAGCGGCGCGAGCGCGGCGGCGGTCCAGCCGCTCACGACGGGCATCGCAAGCAGCGCCCATCCAAAGGCGACCCCCGCGCCGAACAGGCTGAAAACGAACCAGCCGGTGTCGGCGCGCCCCGATTTGGTTCGCCACAAGCGTCTGGGAAAAAGGGCACGCAACAGGACTTTTGCACCCACATCCCGATGACGCGTCGTCACGATGGCGGCGATGGCAAGCGTCAGTGCGAGCGCCGCAATCGACAGCGTCGATCCGGGACTGAGGAACGTGCCGAGCAGCTGCGTGCGCCAGAAGGAAAACAGGCCATCCATTGCCCGCGCGATACCCTTGCCCTCGCCAACAGGACGTTAAGATCGGTTCGCCTCGTTTTCCGCGCGTTATGGACGTTTCAATACACGCGCCTTATGTGGACGCGACGATGCGTCTGCTCCTGCTTCTTTCCGCGCTGTTCACGGC